>JAULUX010000154.1:0-20139 GCA_032111385.1 Bacteroidia bacterium | reverse complement strand
CGTTCCGTGCTCAGGGTGACCGTATCGTCCTTGACCTGAACAAGGCCAAGAAGGTAGGTGACCAGGTTACGATACCGGTATATGCAGAATCGAACAATGCTGTTCATGCCATCGATATCTCTTTCAACTATGACCATTCGGGTATGCAATACAGTGGTGTAGAAGACATCACCGGAAACATGATGGTGCTTGGACATGAAAGTATGGATGACGCTACGGTCAGGGTTACTTCCAGTACGATGCAAGCGGTGAACACGGCATTTCCGGCGCTGGCGATCCGTATGCAAGGAACATCAGAGCTTAATACTTCAAGTTTCGAAGGCATGACCGGCTTCATCAATGGTGAGCCGGTTGAGATCGGATTCCGTTCCATGGAAGAATCGATCCAGGCACCTGTGTTGAGCGTTTATCCGAATCCTGCTAAAGACCTCCTGCAAGTATTTGTTTCTGAAGATTCCCGAATTGAATTGGTTGACTTGAGTGGCCGAATGATCCTCTCAATGAATAATGTAATGGCGGGTGTGCGTACCGAAATCCAGTTGGATCAGCTGGCCGACGGTATGTATGTCCTGAAAGCAATGAATGGTGAATCTGTTTCGACTGCGAAGTTCATCGTTAAAAAGTAGTCTTTTGGTCGTATCGGAAGGGGGGCATCCTATTGATGCTCCCCTTTTTTCATGATTATTTAACACAAACTTTGCATTCGATTCGAGCCACCGAAGCACAGTAAAATTAGTTTTGGCTTTAGCGAAACGAAACCTGAAAAATGAAAACACGTTTATCTCAGATCTTTACCCTAATCATTTTTACATGCTTGATATCATACGGATGCATTTTTGCTTCAGCAGTCAGATCATACGCATCAATTTCCTTGTTTGGAAATGGAGATCAAAATGAAATCCAGAAAACTACTGATCAGAAGTGGGAGTCATCTACTGCTTTTCAGGTCGCACTTCCCATCGATAGTTTGGATACAGTCTACCTGGATATGTCTCAGGCGCAGTACATAGGAAACCAGGTGTTGATTCCCGCCTTGTTCAACGCCAACGATCAGGTGTTCGCTTTTGATTTTGCATTTCGCTACGATCATACACGGTTGGAGTATGATACGATCCTGACCACCGCGGCCGGCGCAACTTTGCTAACGAATTCCTATCTCAATCCCAACGATTCGATTGTGCGTTTTACATCAAGTCAATTTTCAGCCATTCCGAATGCCCAGCCCATTGCCCTGGTGCGCTTCAATTTAATCGGTGCATCCGCTTTGGATACGACAGACCTTTTTAATCTGGTGGGTTATCTGAACGGGGATCCCTGCAGTGAGCGTATCATTCCACCCGGTATCACTTCGTTATCAGAACTGGTGTCGGCAGATTTTGTCAAAGTTTTTCCAAATCCTGTTTCAGATGAGTTGAAGGTGCAAGTAAAAGTAAAAGCACAACTTGGTATTTTTGATATCAAAGGAAATCGTTTTGCCGACGTATTCGATATGCAATCCGGTCAAGAGCTCAGTATAGCCACTCAATCCTGGCCTGCCGGCAGATACATGTTGGTTTTCTCCAGCGGGTCTCAACGATGGACCTATTCACTTGTGGTCACTCATTGAGTCCACAGCGTAATCGCACGAAGAGTTTTTTGATTGCATCGCTTCGAAGTCGTGTATCAGCTCGGAATACCAGTAGGCTGAATCCTTGATGAACCTCCGTTGCGTGACATAGTCGATATACACAAGTCCGAAGCGGGCGTTATAGCCTTCCGTCCATTCAAAGTTGTCTGTCAACGACCAGGCGAAGTATCCGTTTACAGGAACCCCTTCAGTCCTCGCTCGTAGCACTGCTTCGATATGCGACCGCAGGTAGTTGGTTCGTTTGGTGTCCCGTACACGACCCATGGCCAGCTTGTCGGTAAACGCTGCACCGTTTTCGGTCACATAGATGGATGAAATGCCATTGTAAGTTGCGAATCGCTTCAGAGTGATGTAAAGACTTTCCGGATGAATTTCCCATCCGATGGAGGTCGTTTCTGCATTCAGCGAGATGGGGGAAACGGTTTTAGCCTGCAGGTAGGGGACCATCCATGATGATCGGACGACGTGGCGTGTATATTGCTGAATACCGATGAAATCAGGAATGGCTTTCAACCGCTCCACATCACCGCTTTGGATGTATTTTTCAATCCGATCCAGAATTGGTAATGCGTCTGTCGGGTAGCCGTTCCCTGTCATCGGTTCTATGAACAACCTATTCAGAACGGCATCTACTGCATTTGCGGCTTTGATGTCTTTTTCGCTTTCACGCAAAGGGATGACAGGCGAACAGCTGAATGTGGTTCCTGCCCGGATACCGGATCCAATGGATTGGAGTTGTTTGATTCCGGCCGCTTGAACAAGACTTGCATGGTGTACAGATGAAAGGAAGGTGTCGAGTCCTTTTTTTCCCGGAGCATGGATGCCAAGAAAATGTCCGGCACCGGTGAAGGCGACAGGTTCATTCAGCACCATCCAGTTTTTCACACGATCGGCAAGGACTGTAAGAACTGTTTCTGCATAATCGAGGTACCAGTTCACCACATCGCGGTTATTCCATCCCCCTTTTTTCTGCAAAGCCAATGGGAGGTCCCAGTGATACAGCGTGATCCATGGTTCGATTCCTCTTAAAAGACAGGCATCCACCAATCTGTCGTAAAAATCAAGTCCTTTTGTATTGGGTAATCCTGTGCCGTTGGGAAGCACTCTGGACCACGAGATCGAAAAGCGAAAATGCCGGATTCCCAGCATACGAACGATGTCAAGGTCGACAAGGTAATTGGAGTAGAATCCCGTTCCTATGCCGGGCGTATGACCGCCGGCGATCTTTCCGCGTTTTTTACTGAACTCGTCCCAAATGGAAGCTCCGCGACCATCACGTTCTGTTGCCCCTTCGGTCTGCGGAGCGGAGGAGGAAACACCCCACACAAAGTTTTTTGAATTCACCTGGGGGCTCTCCACTGCTCAATTTGTGGAATGAAGAGTTGTTGCACCATATCATCCCAGCCGATATCCTGAAAAGGACTTTCCATGGCTTGTCCTGCATGGCGTCCGATGATTTTCTGCAGTATCCGATCCGTTTGATCGGGATAGTCAACCTCACACGGTTTGCCTGACACCAGCCAATCTTCAAGTTGAGTAATGGATTCCTTTTTCAGATTCCGAATCACATCCACCCCCATGTTGCCGAGCATAGCTGCATTGCACTGCTGCTCGTACTGTGTTTTCATAGGAATCACCATGAGCTTCTTGCCAAGGTAGAGGGCTTCTGACGTTGTACCAAAACCGGCCTGCGTCAATACACCGTCGCTTTCGGACATGCTTTGGGTGAATAACTCATCCTGTAGCGGAAAAACAGTGAAATTCCGATTGCGCAGGGTGCACTTGGCCCGTTTACTGAATATCTGAAAGGGAACCTTCTTAAAACCGGAAAGTTTTTCCATTACCTTGAAATCGTCGAATGCGGGCAGGTAAACCGTGATGTGGCCTCGGTTCGTTTTTTCAGCCTTTCTTACTTTTTTTCGGATGACCGGTGTGTACACATCGTCTGACAATGAGCGAAAATGAAATCCATAGTTGAAACTCGCCTTGGCATAATGCTTCAATACGGATTTCCCAAAGCGATCTTTTTGTTCCGGCTTAGGTGCAAGAGGATGTAAGGTAGCGGCCTGGTTGCTGAGTCCTACCGACACTTTGTTGCGTAAGCGGCAGGCCCACACCGACACCGGCTCAAAATCACTGATCACCAAATCATACTCTTCAACCGGAAGCGATTTGATCTCCTTCAATAACTTTTTTGTGTCGAGTTCCAGGTATGAGCGTAGAATGTCCACCCCGCCTTTCTTTCCAAAAACAAATCCGAGGCCCTTGTAACGGTAACGGATAGGGAAAGGCACCTTCAGCTCCCATTGGGAACTGCTTAGCAGGACGTCCACATGGTGCTCTTTCTGGAGCCTGGGGATGATCTCCAGCGATCTGCTGAGATGGCCGTTGCCTGTACCTTGAATGGCATACAGTATTTTCATGTGTGACTGACTATTTCTTCCGGATGGTGTTGAATCTCCGTAACCAACATGGCGAAAAGTGCTTTTTCGTCGAGGAGCATGGAATCATTCACTCCCTCGGATTCGGGTATTTCGAATTCTCTGGTGTTTTGCCGATGCTTGTATAAGTTCCACTCGCCATCGTGGTATTCAAGTGCAGTCAGGTTTTCCACCCAATCGCCCGAATTGAGGTAAAGCACCTGGCCCTCGTCGGTCTCCATATGCCGTATCTCAGGCTGGTGGATGTGGCCGCAAACAACGTAGTCGTACTTGTTCTCAATGGCGATCCCGGCGCAGGTGTCTTCAAAACGGTTGATGAATTTTACAGCCGTTTTCACACTGTTTTTGATGCGTTTCGATAAGGAGATCTTTTCCCTCCCCAGTTTTTCAAGACAGTAATTAACAGAGGAGTTCAGTAGGATGAGAAGGTCGTAGCCTATCGATCCAAGCCGTGTAAGCCAACGGGCATGCTGCATGGTCACATCGAACACATCACCATGAAAGATCCAGGCTTTACGTCCGTTCAGGTTTAGGATGAGTTTGTTCTCGATCCGCAGTTCACCCAGTCTGAAACCGGCGAACTTGCGCAACATTTCGTCGTGGTTGCCGGTGATGTAATGCACAGGTGTTCCGCTGGCTGCGATCTTCACCAATTCCCTGATCACTTTCATATGCGGCTTTGGGAAGTACTTCTTGCTGAATTGCCAGATATCGATGATGTCGCCGTTCAAAACGAGTCGCTTGGGTTGAATACTACGCAGGTATTGTATCAACTCTTTGGCATGACAGCCGTAGGTGCCCAAGTGTACATCAGACAACACTACCAGATCAACGCTTCTTTTCTCCGGCTGGTCGGTTGCGAATGGGCTCATGCTGAAAGGGCCTGTTCTCCGCTCTCTCGGGTCATTGAAAAGGACCAACGGGTGGGTGAAGTCAATCGATACAGTAACAGAAAAAGGGTGTCCAGGATCCGGATGTAAATGGTTTGGTAACGAGACTTGTATCGCAGTTTTGTCACGATGCAATTTTACGATGGGGGTGTTACGGCTTTGTAAAGCCGGGTTGATGAAAAGGTTAGGAAAAGCACTGCCTGTTCAGGAACCTACATCGCCGGCTACCATCACTTGAATCGCAGCCATGCGATGTGGGGAGCGTTATTCAGCGGGTGAAGGCACTGAAAAACACGACAAATCCGATGAAAAACCCCCTAAAAATCACTACCTTCGCATTCCTTTTCCCAAAACCTTCATGCTCAGCGTATCCAACCTCTCCCTCCGTTACGGCAAACGTGTCCTGTTCGAGGAGGTCAACCTCAAATTCACCCCTGGCAATTGTTATGGGGTTATCGGTGCCAATGGAGCCGGTAAATCCACTTTTTTGAAGATCCTCAGCGGCGAGATCGATGCCACCACCGGTCAGGTGTCGATGAACCCCGGTGCCCGGATGAGCGTGCTGAAGCAGAATCACTTCGCCTACGATGAATTTCCCGTACTCGAAACCGTGATGATGGGCAATACGAAGCTGATGGAGGTGATCCGTGAAAAGGATGCCCTGTATGCGAAGCCTGATTTCAGCGAGGCCGACGGTAACCGCGCTGCCGAACTGGAAGTGCAGTTTGCCGAGATGCAGGGGTGGGACGCGGAAAGCAATGCGGCGAGTCTCCTCAGCGACCTCGGTGTGACCGAAGATCTGCACCAGAAGAAAATGGCCGAGATCGATGGCAAGCAGAAAGTTCGTGTGCTGCTGGCACAGGCCCTCTTCGGTAATCCGGACATCCTGCTGCTGGACGAGCCCACCAACGACCTTGATGTTGATACCATCACCTGGCTGGAAAACTTCCTGGCCGATTTCCAGAATACGGTGATAGTGGTGAGCCACGACCGTCACTTCCTCGATACCGTATGCACTCACGTGGCAGACATCGATTTTGCAAAGATCCAGTTGTACTCCGGTAACTACAGCTTCTGGTATGAGTCGAGTCAGCTGGCGCTTCGCCAACGCTCCGACCAGAACAAGAAGGTGGAAGACAAACGCAAGGAGCTCCAGGAATTCGTGGAACGTTTCAGTGCGAACGCATCGAAGTCGCGCCAGGCGACCAGCAGGAAGAAGCTGCTCGAGAAACTCGTGGTAGAAGAAATTCCGCCCTCTACAAGGAAGTATCCGGCCATCATTTTCAAAGCTGAACGCGACTGTGGCGATCAGCTGCTGCGGGTAGAGAACCTGGCGAAAAAATCCATCGACGGCGAAACACTGTTCAATGGTATCACCTTCTCCATTGATAAGGGCGATAAGATCGCTGTCATCTCACGTGAGCGCAAAGCCGTAACGGATTTCTTCGAGATCATCACCGGCAACGATACCGAATTCGATGGTACGTTCGAGTGGGGAACCACCATCACCCGCTCTTATCTTCCCAACGACAATTCAGCTTTTTTCAAGGAAGAAATGAGCCTCATCGACTGGTTGCGTCAGTTCAGCAAGGAGAAGGAAGAGACGTTTGTGCGTGGCTTCCTCGGAAAGATGCTGTTCAGCGGAGAAGAGTCGCTCAAGAAAAGCACTGTCCTCTCCGGAGGCGAAAAGGTGCGTTGCATGATCTCGCGCATGATGCTAACCAATGCCAACTGCCTGATCCTCGACGAGCCCACCAACCACCTCGACCTGGAGTCGATCACGGCATTCAACAATGCCATGCAGGAGTGGAGGCACATCGCCTTGTTCAGCTCTCATGACCACGCCTTTACACAAACCGTGGCTAACCGCATCATCGAACTCACCCCGGGTGGTATCATCGACAAGCGTATGTCCTACGACGAGTACCTCGAGAATGAAGGGGTGAAGGAGATGCGTAGCCGGTATTATCCGGATGCGGTTCACGCTTGATGAGGTTTCATTGATGATCAAGGGTTTTATCTAAACCTTTTTTAACCGCAGTGATACCGGAGTAGACCCGAAGGTCGCAGAGAAAGAACAGTGCACCTCTGATTTTCATCAGTAAAAAAGACCAACCATTGGACTAACTTCGTTAGTCAGTGACACTACCATTGAAAGTTTTAGCAATCCACCTGTCGGTTTGGATATTTGCTGCTGTTGCCCCGGTCCCTTTGATTGCACAAGAGGGTAGTATTCCGGAGCCTAACTCCCTCTGTGTAAAAGCAGGTGTACTGGTGATACTGAAAGATAGCCTTTACATCACCGGAAACGATACGGTCATTCCCAGGGATGAACGTTTTGTGCGCCTGCGAAACGATCCGTACGTCCGTACGGCATCCTTTTATGAAGCATTGTTGAAGAGGGTGGGGGATAGAGGGATCCGCAAGGAGTTGCACAGGCTTTTCATCAGGGACAACAGCCCAACAGCCGTCGCTCGCAAAAACGAAATCCGTCGGGAGGATTATTTCAAGCCTTTTGAAGGGAAGGTCATCCGAAGTATCCGCGCCACCCGAGTGCCCATGCTGGATGGCAATGTGAACGATACCTCCGGAACTTCCCTCGATGGCTGGAACCGGTTTATCAACCTTCATCCGCAAACGCCATCATGGGTAGCCAGGGGAAAGGGAGTGATTCGTGAGGGGCAGCGGGTTCTCCCGGGTGCATTGGCCGATCACGAGCGATTGATCCGTGAACTACCGAATATCCGCGATGCCAAACTATATGTGTCGCCGGTTGATGGCAGTGACTCGGTGGATATTGTTGTAGTGACACAGGATCTTTTTCCATTGCGACTCAATATCGACTACAGGAATTCAGATGAATTGAAAGTCCGGGTGAACGATCGGAATATCACCGGCACAGGACTCGAAACCGATCTTGAATACAACTCCTTTTCATCATTGGAAAACAGCCCTGAATGGGCTATCCGGTTGAATCAATACAATCTCTTCAACCGATTTTTCGATGCATCTGCCGGCATGCGGTGGAACGACAGTATTGCTGAAAGTGCATTCTCGTTCAACCGCGACTTCCGTTCGGGCGCACTCAGCCACATTGGAGGTGTGGAATGGGTCGATGCGAGTCGGCGAAAACCTTCGGACACTGAGGTTACTCAGCAAGTTGATATTACTGACAGCAGACGACTGGGCCTATGGTACGGACATGTTTTCAGCAATGCATCGCTGGAATGGAGCTTCATTCCCGCTTTTTCGAGAGACGAGTCCTTTCAGAATATAGGCGGTGACTGGAAAACGGGAGACCGCACCTCCTTGTATTCGTTCACGATCATCCGTCGCAGCTATCTCCGCAGCGCTTTGGTTCGCAAATACGGTACATCGGAATATATCCCTGTCGGATTTTCGATGAATTACACCGCCGGTCCGGTCAATGATGGATTCGGGAAATCATGGTATTCAGGCGCGGCGGTGGAGTGGGCACGTTACTTCGAAGACGTGGGATATTGGGCACTTTCCTGGAATGGCTCCTACTACAGCGGTGTCGCTGAAAAGTCGGATCGCTTATCGAATTACGGCCTCGACTACTATACGCCGCTCTTGCGCATCGGCCGTGCGCGCTGCCGGCAGTTTGTTGAATTAAGGTATAACAGTATCGATCAGCCCGAACGCGCCTCTCTTTTTGAGACGACCGGGCCCTGGAGCACTGCAAACGGAAGTGTTCCTGCCGGTTCCAACTTGTGGCACGGTGCCATCCGAAGTGTGTTTTTCATGCCCTGGTATGTTTACGGTTTCCGCTTTTCCATCTACGGGGGTGCAGAAGTGTATCGTTTGGGTATTGCACTTCAGAATAGCGCTTCGGAAGTCGCTTATTATCCCATCTTACAGGCCGGACTTCGCATGCAGAACGATTTCCTGACCTATGGCGATTACTCGTTTCAGATTTCATATGCTCCGCCAACCAATACTGATCCGGCCTATTTCTCACTTTCATTCCGCACATTTTTCCTTCCCTTGTTTGATGGACTACGTGTGGGAAAACCGACCGTTGGTTCACTACCGGATTGATGGATTCGATTTGATGCCATCTGGTTTACAACACTGTTTAATTGGAATCGGATTCTCCAATGTATTTGGGATGGAGGCTTGACCCGTGAAATCAATTAAATTCACCAGAATTAAAATCAGATCATGGACTATCTTGATATCAATCGCAGGTTCTGGGAGGCCAGTGTGGAGCCGCATCTGGCCTCTGAGTTCTACGGCGTTGAAGCATTTCTCAAAGGGAAATCTTCACTCACACCCATTGAATCGATAGTGCTTGGCGATCTGACAGGAAAAAGCCTTTTGCATTTGCAATGTCATTTCGGGCAGGACACGCTTTCCCTGGCTCGACTTGGCGCCCGGTGCACGGGCGTTGATTTTTCACCCAAAGCCATTGAGGCTGCAAGAACTCTGGCTACTCAAACGGACATGACTGCTGATTTCATCTGTTCGGATATCTACAGCCTGCCCGATTCACCGGATCAGGAATATGACGTAGTCTTTACCAGTTTCGGTACCATCGGCTGGCTACCCGACCTCGATCGCTGGGCTGCGGTGGTTTCTCGTTTTCTGAAATCCGGCGGAAGGTTCATCATGGCCGATTTCCATCCGGTCGTTTGGATGTTCGACAATGATTTTAAGGAAGTCCGTTACCGTTACTTCAAGGACGAACCGATCGTGGAAACCGAGCAAGGAACCTATGCCGATCGAAATTCAGCTGAAGTGGCCACCAATGTGACCTGGAACCACAGCGTTTCAGAGCTGATCACCGCACTTCTCGATCACGGGTTGAAAATCGACCATTTCAGTGAGCACGATTATTCTCCGTTCAATTGCTTCAAGGATGCTGTCGAGAACGAGCCCGGTAAATTCCGAATTCCACAATTCGGCAACCGCATCCCCATGGTGTATGCCATCGTAGCGACTAAACCGTGAGGTGTGATCCTGTAAAGAGGCAAAAAGTTTATTCTTTCCTGAAAACCCTCTTCGCCGTCCCGTCACTGTACTGCAGGATGACCAGTCCTTTGGATTCCGGATCGACCTCTCGTCCAAGCACATCAACTGCGCGAAGGAGATAGACGACTTCTGCCTCAGGCTGCTCTCCCAAGCGGAGGGGGAGTGTGTTGAAAGTTGAAATCGCACTCCAGCCGGAGTTGATAGTGCCGGAGGTGTTGCATTCGCGGCGGGACCTGAACTCATAAGCCTGGTTGTTCAGCAGGCCGGTGATGGTCAGCGTACTGACGGTGTCACCGACTGTAATGGATGTCCACGTATTGAAGCCCTGCCTGCGGTATTGGATCTTGTATTGCACGCCGCATGCATCGTCGTTCCAATTGAATTGCGCACTGGAAGATGTAATGGTTCCCGTAGTGACCGATGGAAGGGTGCAGGCGCATGTGGTGGTGAAGGTGCGGCTCACTGTGTAAGCGGTTACATTCGTACCGTATGCAGATGCCAGCTGGTATTCGTAAGTCGTGGTGGGTAAAAGGTTGTAAATTATCTTTTCACTGGTATCTCCCACGCTGATGTTACGCCATAGAGAAGTGCCTGAGGTCCTGATTCGGATCTTATATCCGTCCGCACAATCGGCCTTGGTCCACTTGATCTTCACCGAAGTGGGTTGGATGGAAGAGGTGATGATCGCCGTCGGTTTTGCAACTGTTTCCGCTACGATGCTCTTCGTAGCCGTTCCCGTACATCCGTTGGCATCGGTTGCGATGACCGAGTAGGTGCCCGGTCCGACAGAGATGGCTCCTCCAATTGCACCATTGGACCAAAGGTAAGTGAGGCCTCCGCCGGCAGTCAAGGTGGTTTGATCCAATGGACAAATGGTATCGGCCGAGGAGGTGATGGAGGGGCTGATGAAGCAGGCGTTTTCCTGCACGCTGGTGGAAGTGATGTAGATGATATCGCCCAACGTAGTGCCGTTGCCGTTTGAAGCGTTGAACGCACCGTAGAAACCAACTGTACCCGACCCGGCTGCGGGCGCCACCCAGTTGAAGGTCCAGGTTTTACTGCCTGAACCACTCGTTCCTCCCGACGTATGGGTGATGTAGTTGTTGTTCACCAGTTTGGTCTGGGCTGTGTTCGTAACGATGATGATTCCCCGCGTAGCGCCGTTGCTGCTCTGTGCCGCGATTTCGAAACCGAATTTGGAACGCCCCGAGTAAATGACAGTTGCGGTGATGGTATAGGTTTGTCCGGGAATGTAGCCGCCCGAAGGGATATTGGTGGTGATGCTTGCCGTATTGGGGGTGGCCACTATAGCAGTTCCGGCGTGGCAGTTGGTGCAATTGTTTTGTCCGCTAGCCGGATCGTTGGCATATCCTGCCGGCGCACCTGACGTTGAACCGGTGGTGGAGTTGAATTGGAAAAGGGTGACGACGAATCCGAGAATGCCGGTCAAGGTGAAGAAAAGCTTTTTCATGGTATTGATCTATTCGAAGGACTTTGGGTTGATTTCAAAAATAGAGGTCGCAAATCATTTCTTCAAATTTGTCTGCATTTTTCAATCCCTTGAGATGTCAACCGCCTGAATACGGTCGGAAGCACTGCTGCTATGGGTTTTTAAATTCCGTCTTTGCAATATACCTACATTTGATACCGTTATCGCCATCATGAAAAACAACCTCAGCAGCCTGTTGGTCGGATTGGCCATCGTCATCAGTGCCTTCCTTTTCTCCAATGCTTTTTTGAACCGGAACAGGTCCGCCAACACCATTTCGGTCACAGGGCTGGGTAGCAAGAATTTCGTCTCCGACCTGATCGTGTGGAGCGGTTCCTTCCAGCAAAAGAACATCGACCTGAAAGCAGCTTACGCCCAACTCGACCGCGATCGGGAAAGCATCCGCAACTACATGCTGGGTAAAGGACTGAAGCCCGGGAACATCGTTTTTTCAGCCATTGATATCAATCGGGATTTTGATGAGCAGTTCGATGAGCGGGGCAATCGCATCAGTTCCACTTTTACCGGGTATCGACTGAACCAGAAGGTTCAAATTGAATCGAATGAAGTGGATAAAGTGGAAAATATTTCCCGCGAGGTCAGTGAATTGATCAACTCGGGGATTGAATTTTACTCCCAGAATCCGGAATACTACTACACGAAAATGGCCGAGCTGAAGGTGGAGATGATCGCCGCCGCCACCAAAGATGCCAACGAACGGGCGCAGAAAATCGCCGCCAATGCCGATGCCGGGGTAGGGGACCTGAAGAAAGCGGAAATGGGGGTGTTTCAGATCGTGGCCCAAAACTCCTCCGAGGACTTTTCCTGGGGAGGGTCGTTCAACACCAGTTCCAAGCGAAAAACGGCGAATATCACCGTCCGGTTGGAGTACGAAACAGATTGACCGGGCGTTCATGGATTTTTAATTTAAACGCGGCGAACGCGGCGGTATGCAGTGGACGCAGCGTTTATTACCTTGAACAGACGGCCTATTGTCAAAGATAGGGGGGGGCACTGCGCTGCGCTCGTGGCCAATCGCTGCAATCGCTGCGTTTAGACAAGAAATAATACTACAGTTGCTCAGGTTTTATCATTATCTGACTGGTTTTTTTGAAAGCAATAAAACAAGAATCGCCATGTTTTGGCACTATTTCAGCTCTTTTTTGGCCAAAAGCGCCCGATTTTCATCAAAAATGAGGGTTTTTCACACCTTTTTTTCAAATACCTTTGCCCGGTCTAACCAGACCAAAACATGAACAAAAAGGAAATCGAAGAACTGATCAAGTTCGTGGCCAAGGCCGGTGTGAGCGAAGTGAACCTGGAGTTGAAGGACATGAAGATCACCATCAAAAACAATCCCGTTCGCAGTGAGCAGGTCATCCATACGGTTGCCGCTGCTCCGGTAGCGATGCCCGTTGCCGCTCCAGTGGCTGCTGCTGCACCCGCCCCCGCCGCAGCTTCACCCGCTGCTCCGGCCAAAGCTGCTTCCGACGATTCGAAGTACATCACCATCAAGAGCCCGATGATCGGAACTTTCTACCGTTCTGCAGGTCCTGACAAGCCTGTTTTCGTTGCAGTCGGCGATGAGGTGAAGGCCGGTAAAACGGTGTGCATCATCGAAGCCATGAAACTCTTCAACGAAATCGAATCGGAAGTTTCCGGTCGTATCGTGAAGGTGCTGGTGGACGATGCCAAGCCCGTGGAATACGACACGCCTTTGTTTTTAGTCGATCCCTCCTGAGTCCGGCACGGCACTTCCGCCGTCCGGGGTGTTTCTATCAATAGAATAGTCTATGAACGGTTCGGCATGCCCTAACCGTTACTCATTGCGATTTCATTTCCACTCCAGTCCACCATGTTCAAGAAGATACTGATTGCCAACCGGGGCGAGATCGCCCTCCGTATCATCCGCACTTGCAAAGAGATGGGTATCCGCACCGTTGCGGTATACTCTACTGCCGACAAGGAAAGCCTGCACGTGCGCTTCGCCGATGAGGCCGTTTGCATCGGACCTCCTCCAAGCAAGGAGTCTTACCTGAACATTCCGCGCATCATTTCGGCGGCCGAGATCACCAATGCCGATGCGATCCATCCCGGCTATGGCTTTTTGAGCGAGAACTCCCGCTTTTCCGCCATCTGCGCCAAGCACGGCATCAAGTTCATCGGTGCGACGCCCGAGCAGATCGATGCCATGGGCGATAAGTCGAATGCCAAGGACACCATGAAGAAGGCCGGGGTTCCGACCATCCCCGGTTCCGAAGGACTGCTCTCCAGCGTTGAAGAAGGCAAGAAGATCGCCAAGAAGATCGGCTATCCGGTCATCGTGAAGGCGACTGCCGGTGGTGGAGGTCGTGGTATGCGTATCGTGTGGAAGGAGGAAGATTTGCAAAAGGCCTACGAAACCGCCCAGGCAGAAGCCGGTGCCGCGTTCGGCAACGACGGCTTGTACATGGAGAAGTACATCGAGGAACCCCGCCACATCGAGATCCAGGTCGCCGGCGATCAGTTTGGCAAGGCTTGTCACCTCAGCGAACGCGATTGCTCCATCCAGCGTCGTCACCAGAAGTTGCTGGAAGAGACCCCGAGTCCTTTCATGACCGAGGAGCTTCGCCACAAAATGGGTGACGCCGCCATCGCTGCCACACTGGCATCGAGTTACGAAGGCGTCGGAACCATCGAGTTCCTGGTGGACAAATACAGCAACTTCTACTTCATGGAGATGAACACCCGCATCCAGGTGGAGCATCCCGTGACGGAGGAGGTGATCAACTACGACCTCATCAAGGAGCAGATCAAGATCGCGGCCGGTGTGCCCATCAGCGGCAACAACCATTTCCCCAAGATGCACTCCATCGAGTGTCGCATCAATGCCGAGGATCCCTACAACGATTTCCGTCCGAGTCCGGGTCGCATCACCGTATTGCACCAGCCCGGTGGACACGGCGTACGCGTCGATTCGCATATCTACGCCGGATATACGATTCCACCGTATTACGATTCCATGATCGCGAAGCTGATCACCATCGCACAAACACGCGAAGAGGCCATCCAGACCATGGAGCGAGCACTCAGCGAGTTCGTGATCGAAGGAGTGAAGACCACCATTCCCTTCCATCAGCAACTGATGCAGAACGAGGATTTCCGCAAGGGGAATTACACCACCAAGTTCCTCGAGACGTTCCAATTGAAATAATCACATTGAAATGAAAGTACTTCACGGTTTACTGATCTCAAGTCTGTTGGTGTTGTTTTTGGGAATCTCTTCCTGCAAGGAAAAAGAGGAAACCCCCATCCCCTATGTCGATCCCTGCGAGCTGATCAATGGCCGCTTAAACTGGTCGTTCAATAACGCCTCGTTCTGTGCCGACGCCAACATCATTGCTGATCTGGGCATCGTCCTCACTGTGAACGGACTCAATATGAACGGACCGTCCCTCACGTTCGAACTCGAATCCGTTCAGCCGGGAACTTACGGAGTCGACGACAACAACAACTCGTTCACCTATACCGATGCACTTGGTTTGGCGTGGATCACCCCAGTACAGAATGCCGGAAACATCATTGTGAATAGCCATGATGCCGCCCAAAACAAAGTACAGGGGACCTTCAGCGTAGCACTGGAAAATCCACTGACAGGAGTGACCCAAAACTTGTCCGGTACCTTTCGGTTGACCTATACCGATTAAGGGATTATCACTTCTTCTTCCCCTCTTCCATTTTCCGGATTCTGATCAATGCTGGCGGAAACCGGCTTTCAATCGTTTGTATCCGGTTATTTGCGGATACAGCTGCAGGGAATCCTACCTTTGACTCATGCTGGAGCAGATCGCAACGACCCACATCCTTTGCCTCGATATTGAAACCGTGCCGCAGTATCCCTCCTTGGCGGAGGTACCCGACGAGTTTCGGGCCATGTGGTTGCGCAAGGCTGCGAACCTGAAAGTGGAGGAGGGACTCGACGAAGAGGGGATCTACAAACGTGCCGGCATTTACGCCGAGTTCGGGAAGATCATTTGCATCAGTACCGGTTTTCTTACGGTCAAAGGCGATCAACGCCAATTCAGGTTGAGGTCTTTCTCCGGTGATGATGAAAAACAACTGCTCACGGAGTTCGCCGCCCTGTTGCAGCAGATCCATCAGAGCAGCCGGCAATCGGGTCGCCCGCCGATGCTTCTCTGCGGACACAATGCCAAGGAGTTCGATTTTCCGTACTTGTGTCGACGAATGGTCGTGAATGGAATAGCGCTTCCGCCTCAGCTCGATATCGCCGGTAAGAAACCCTGGGATATCCCGCACCTCGATACGATGGAGCTGTGGAAGTTCGGTGATTTCAAGAACTACACGCCGCTCAACTTATTGGCCTATATCCTGGGCATCCCCAGTCCGAAAGACGACATCGACGGCTCGCAGGTGGGGCACGTGTACTGGCAGGAAAAGAATCTCGGGCGCATTGTCACCTACTGTCAAAAGGATGTAGTGACCGTGATGCAGATCTTGCTGAAGATGAAAGGGGAAGAGATTTTAAACGGTGACGAAGTGGTGATTACCGATTGATTTTGAAATGAACTGGTCCCTGAGCTTGTCCGATAGCTATCGGACGAAGGGTCGGTTGTCGATTTGGCAATTTAGGAAATGTGTTGACTTTAAAATTCCATCGTCAATATTAATCCGTCATTTAACCGCGGGGACGCGGGGGAGACGCAAGGATCCTTGCAGTATAAAAAGATTTATAAAGAAACCCCGCGACCTCCGCGCCTTCCTAGCGTCTTAGCGGTAAAAACGATTTATAACCAACGCTCAAAATTCAAGAGGAAATGCCTTTGATGCCAAATGTGGAGGATTGGCGGATGATTAAAATCCTATAAATCGAAGCTTACACTCAGTTTGATAACAAGGTTGTCGATAGTATTTTCAAACGCATAAGCTCCATACCTGTAAAACGCCCCGATACCGAAGGCGGAGAACCCCGATGACAAAAGCCTATCGATACAAATACCGCTCTCATGAAACCCCTTCTCGGCTACACTTGCCGTTAGCAATTGAAGCTCCTGATCGCCTCCTCTTCCGAACAACGAATTGTGCACCAGCGTCAGTCGCGGCCGGAATTTCCCGGAGGTGAACAACAGGTCGCGGAAAGAATGCCGGAGATGGAAAGCCACGTATTCCGAGTGGAGGAATTCATTCACACGCATCGTTTCGAAGGTGTAGGGTGCTGAAATACCCAGGTATTGGTCCTTCTCGAAGTTGACCGTGTTGCTGCCTCTTGCATTGTAGTACAGGTTGGAGGGGATGCTCCCATCCACCATGCCGGCATGCAGATGCAAACTCAGGTTTCCGTAAAGGGCGCTGCGGAAGGTTTTCTCAGCCAGCAGGTCGTAGCGGTTGAAGTAAAATGTGTTGATGTTCGAAAAGGCTACGCCACCGTACGTAAATCGTCCATAGAACACCGGCCATTTGGATCCAAGGCTGACCTCCTTCGTGCCGGTGGCAGCCAGCTTTTCTCCGGGAGCCCAACGAAGCAATACACCGGCTTCCATCAGGTCGTACTCGCGGAGGATGAGGGTGCTTTCCTCGTTGACAGGGTAGCGGAATCCAACCGTCTCGAAGGGGTTCGTTTTCTGATAGCTTGACGATAATGTCCCTGTCAGGTTGCCGACCATCCGGCCGTGCAGGCTGAACTCCGTTCGGCGGATGCGGTCCATCCGACTGATCAGCAAGGGATAGTAGTTCGATTGGAAGATGTTTCCGGTGCGCGAATCGAGCTGGTGACCACCCGTTTCCACCACATCTTCCTGATAAGCCGCTTTGAAGTACAGGTTCCGTTTCCGTTTCAAGTGTACGATGAGATCGCCTCCGAATTTATGGGCTTCATCACGGAACCCATAGCCGTAGTATCCGCCGATACTGAATTTATCGGATAGGAAATCGTTCGTCCGTAATCCGGCTCCCAAACGGAATCCCTCGTACTCGTTGAAACGGATGATGCGGTTAAATTCCCAGTCGAATTTACCCATGGGGATGCGCCCCGTAGCGATGCTGGTCAATATCTTCAGTTTCTTCTCAAAGTTCTCTTTCTGACCAAGGCTGTCGATGAAAGCGTACGTTCGTGCTTCACGCTCGTCGAGCGGATAGATTCGGGATCGTTCCAGCAGGGAGTCGGGTACACGCGTCGCCTGCGGATCCATGCGCAGTACCACGGGCCCGAAATCACGTTTCCTCAAATCAGGTTTTATATCGATGTTCCGGATATACGATTTGCTTTCTCCCATCAACTCAAATCCATTGATGGATGCGGTGGGGAATTCGAGGAAGGAGTTGAGTTGTTCGGGAAACCACGCGCTGCTTTGTTTGGTGTACTGCTGTTGGATCCGGATTTTCACTGCATCACTTGAATCGGCCGGGATCGCAGTGAGTTGCTTCACCGCCCAGCCGTCGTTGGAGATGAACAGCTGACCGCTCATCCCTTTGAAGTTGCTGTTTTTCCTGGGTCTGAAGCTGATGATGAATACGGAGTCGTTGTCCGACACCAGCGTATCTTCGAGGATGAACAGGTACTTGCGGATGGCTTCGTTGGCTGTAGGACTCAGGTAGGTGATATCAAGAATGCTGAATGTTTCTCCGTAAAGTGAAAACGATTGAAGCTGCGTTCCCAGCAAGGCGAAGGTGGGATTGCGAAATCCGGAAACCCTTGAGGCCACCACCGTTTCTTCGTCCTTGTCAGGTGGTAGGTGCTTGCGATTGGATACACTCTCCATCAGGAAGAGGTGCTTATCCGCAAGGAATTCCTTTGCTTTTTTGAGACTGTCGGTGGGAACCGTGTCCCGGGTGGCTCGTCTTCCACCCATGGTCACTAGTGAATCCAGTTTGCCGGTGAGCACGAGTTTGTTGTAGCTCTCGTAAGTAAAAGCCAGCGACTTCTCGGGATTGTTACTGTCGCGGTTGCGGATCACTTTGCGCATGATGGCCTCTGCCGGATTTTCACCCGGAACAATCACCACCTCACGCATGCTGATCGGTTTCGGGGCGAGGTAGATCACCGGCGATTCGTTGACCTCAACGGTGTATCGGCTGGATTCAAACCCCAGGTAGCTCAGGGTGATCACCGAGCCTGCGTTTAAACCGTTCAACCGGAAATACCCGTCGATATCGCTGAAAGTACCGATGGAGGTGCCTTCCACTGCTACTGTCACGAAGGCGATGGGGTCTTTCGTTTCCGCATGCAGCACCCGACCACGGATGTCCTGGGCATGGAGCACAGCTCCTTTCAAAAAGAGCACTATCAGGAATAGGAAAACACGTGCATTCATATCCTCGAAATTATCGAAAACAGATGCCCGATCGATTTATCCGAGGCATGCATCTTCATCACTTACCTTTACAACCAAATCCATTGTCCATGTCCTTCAAGGAAATCCTCTCCGTCACCATGATCCTCTTCGCGGTGATCGATATCATCGGGTCGCTCCCGGTCATCATCGAAACACGCAAGCGGGTGGGGTTCATCCATTCCGGCAAGGCCACCCTGGCCTCCCTGCTGATCATGGTGCTGTTTTTGTTCCTGGGCGAGAGCATCCTGAAGCTCATCGGCATCGATGTTTCCTCTTTTGCCATCGCCGGTTCGTTGGTCATCTTCTTTCTGGCGATCGAGATGATCCTGGGCATTCGCCTTTATCAGGATGAAGTGCCTGCCACGGCGTCCATCGTGCCCATCGCTTTTCCGCTCATTGCCGGTACAGGAACGATGACGACGTTGCTGTCGTTGCGGGCCGAGTACGATGTGGAGGTGATCCTGGTGGGGATCGTGCTGAATACCTTGTTTATTTATTTCGTACTCCGCATGGTCGAGCCGTTGGAACGGTTGCTTGGA
Source organism: Bacteroidia bacterium (assembly GCA_032111385.1). GTDB lineage: Bacteria > Bacteroidota > Bacteroidia > AKYH767-A > OLB10 > JAJTFW01. Next base: position 830 of record JAULUX010000154.1, on the reverse strand, counting down.
CCTGCCGGGATCAGTGTGATTCGGAAAGTGTTTGGTGTAGTGTTGCTGGCGATAGCGGTGAAATTGTTCCGTGCGAGTGCAGGTATTTAGATTTTTTGGTTTGCTAAATAAACTGGTCCCTGATCTTGCGGTCCCTGATCTTGCGGTCCCTGAGCTTGTCGAAGGGTCGAAGGGTGGTTCGACAGGCTCACCAACCAGTTAATTCCTGTCCCTGAGCTTGCGGTCCCTGAGCTTGTCGAAGGGTCGAAGGGTGTTGGATTAAATCCTTTTCTTAACCACAGAGGAAGCAGAGGCTTCACAAAGTGCACGGAGTTTCCAAATCATTTAATCTGGGCCTTACCATTTTTATCCGTTATTTAAACGCAACGTTCGCGGCGAAGAGCAGCGTTCTCAGCGCCCTAATCGAAAATTTACTGCCGCATCTTTGTGCTCTCTGTGCAAACCTCGGTGAACTCCGTGGTTTAAAAGGAAATGTTTAATCAACCTCTGGATTTACCAACTCACCAACTTGCCAATCTTCAATCTGTCAATTCACCATGGGGTGAGGATATCATCATGCTTCTACCAATAGCTATTGGAATACGCTCAGCAACCGCATAATCAAATCATCACATCACCACATCACCACATCATCAAATCTATTTACCTGCTTACCTTTGCAATACCGGAGCACTTCATCCGTTTTACCTCTAAGCCGAACTTATGCTCAAAGACATTCCCAGTTACGTGGTTGAAGATGTTGCGATTGCCATCGTGCCCAAGCTGCCCACCGGCGATGAACCGGAGACGCTTTGGGAGGTGTATGTGATCAACCTGAAGGACGAGCCCAT
>JAULUX010000153.1:0-2003 GCA_032111385.1 Bacteroidia bacterium | reverse complement strand
GCGGTTGCCGACAAGGAGGCGAAAAGGTTTGTGGCGGCCAATTACCACATCCTTGAGCGGCAGACCCGCCTGCTGTTGAGCAGGATGGACAAAGGCGAGATCGATATCACCCACGACTTCTACCTGAAGAAATTCCAGCTTGAACAGCCTGAATTGCATTACGATATCATCCTTTTCGATGAGGGTCAGGATGCCTCAGCCGCCATGCTGGATGTGTTTTTCCGCCAACGCGCCACCAAAGTGATCGTAGGCGACACCCACCAGCAGATCTATGGCTGGCGTTATGCCGTCAATTCGCTGGAGAAAGCCGACTACACCACCTATCAGCTCAGCAATAGTTTCCGGTTCGGGCAAGACATCGCCAACCTGGCCGTGGAAGTGCTGCAGCGCAAGAAAGCCATAGGGATGCAGCCTGATATCCGCATCCTCGGGTCCGGTGAGGCGGGAAAGGGTGCATCCAGGGCCGTTATAGCCCGTACAAATCTCGGCTTATTGGTGAAAGCTATTGAAACCGTCATCGAAAAGAAGCAGGTGGACAAGATCTATTTCGAAGGCAATTTCAACAGCTATACCGTTTCGGGTGAAGGCGCTTCGCTTTTCGATGTATTGAACCTGAGCAATGGGCGAAAACGGCAAGTCAGAGATCCGCTCATCCGGCAGATGCGTGATGTAGACGAGCTGGAAGATTATGTGAAGAAGACGGGTGATGTGCAGTTGGGCATCATGGTGGAGGTGGTGAATAAATACGGTAACCGCCTGCCCAGCATCATCAAAAAGTTGCGCGACTACCAGGTACCCAATGACGAAAAAGAAAAGGCCGGACTGATCTTCTCCACCGTGCACCGTTGCAAAGGCATGGAATACGATGCCGTAGAGCTGACCAACGACTTCATGACCCAGCGGGAACTGGAGCAGGTTTTCAAAGAAAGCGGAGAGGACGAATTGATGCGTGCAAGGCTCAACGAGGAAATCAATCTGTTGTACGTCGCCTGTACGAGGACAAGGGGAATACTCAGTATTCCCAAAGCCTTACTGCCCGAGGAATTCCCACCATCACCGAACATTCAGATTCTCGATCCGGAGGCGGATGAAGAGGAGGACGATACACCGCAACCCCAGGTACGCAAGCGCGAAAATCGAGAGAAACCTCAGCAGCCGAAAAGCTATGATGTGGAGGAGTTGCGTACCCGCCATCATGGAGCCTATAGTCCCTGGACCCCCGAGCTGGACCAAGAACTCACGGTGATGTTTTGCGAAGGTGTCACCCTGCGCGAGCTGGCCTCCCGTTTCGGACGTACACAGGGTGCTATCCGATCGCGGATCAAAAAGTTAGAGCTCGAGGAGTTATACGGGTAGCTCCGAGAAGAACGTGCAAATCTGTTTTCTCCTGCTGTTCACCGATACTCATTTGATCTTTCAGAATATAAAAGGTTGTTTACAAGGAACTTGTTTTACTTTACTGAGCCATTCGGAAAAGTATCGTTTGCTGATCGTTTGCTGTTGTTTCACGTCTGCACCATTCTCTATTTTTACATCCACATCGATTGAGGAAACCTTCTTGTAAACTACCAAATGAAGAACTGCTTATTGCCTGTTTTATTTCTCCTGATGACGATTATTGCCATCACCTCCTGCGAAAAAGAGATTACTCCTATGCACTTGGCGAAATCCCCAGGCGAGAACTGTTTCACCGTGAACGTCACCGAGCGGACGAACAACAGCGCCCTGTTGCAATGGACTTCCCCGACCTGCCTGCCCGAAGGCGAGCCGGTCAGCTATAAGGTGTTCATCGACGAGGTGGAAGTCGCCAGCGGAATTGAAGGAAACAGCTTTCGTGTGGATAACCTGACTCCATCCGCATGCACCGGACGCGCACTGGCTATCACGGGTACCGGAGCTTCCGGAAAAGCCATTCCCCTGGCCATGAAATTCAACATTCCCCAATATACGGCGGTAAGCCCATACAGTTATGTCACGGCTTTTTACAAGGTGACGGAGACTAG
>JAULUX010000152.1:0-3067 GCA_032111385.1 Bacteroidia bacterium | reverse complement strand
CACCGATGCCCCTCCGAACTTATAAACGATCATTTGTTCTGCAATTCTGAATTGTCATTCACATACCTGAGCTGCCGGATGAGGACAACGCCCTTAGCGCATCGTGGTCAAGTTTGCAATTGATCCATTCCCCGTCGAGTGACGCATTGTACTTCCTGTAGAAACGAATGGCGGGTTCGTTCCAGTCTAACACCTGCCAGTGCATTTGGTTTGCACCCAATGCGACGGAATCGCGAATAACCTCGTCGAAAAGACGGCTTCCGATTCCCTTGCCCCGCAGCAGTTCCGTCACGACGATGTCGTCGAGATAAACGCCCTTCCCCTTCCATGTGCTGTACTTGATGAAATAAATGGCCATGCCAACGATCACACCCTCCGATTCGGCAACCAGACAACGGAAAACGGGCTGGTCGCCAAATCCATCGCGCTGCATGTCTTCAACCGTATTGGTCACTTCCTGCGGAGCTTTCTCATAAAGAGCCAACTCGCAAATGAGGGAATGCACCGCCTGCATATCCTCTTTCATACCTTTGCGCACCAGAACCGGCATGCCGGCAAAAGTATAGCATTCACCCTCCGGACCGGTAACAACATGAAGCTTCATCACAGGAGAATCGGAACTGGAAAACCGGTTTTCATTTTCCATGGTCTGTTCGGCATGAACGACAACTGGCAACAGTTCGCGTTGAAACTTGCGGAGCAGGGATTCGAAGTGATTCCGGCCGACCTCAGAAACCATGGACATTCGCCCCATTCCGGCACCCACGATTACGCGAGTATGGCCGATGACATCATGGAATTGCTGGAAGATACAGGTGTTTCGGATCCGGTTCTGATCGGACACAGCATGGGGGGAAAAGCGGTGCTGAAATGGGCTGCAGACCATCCGGAAATCGATGCGAAAATCATCAGTATCGACATTGCACCCTGGGAATACGGATTCCGGCACACGGCCATTTTACAAGCTTTGGAAGCCGTAGATCCGGCCACCCTCTCCAATCGGAAAGAAGCGGAAGTTAGAATGAATGCTCACATCAGTGAGCCATCCGTCATCAATTTTCTGCTCAAAAACCTATACCGTGCGGCGGAGGACAAGTTCAAATGGAGATTCAATCTTGAGGTACTGAGCCGTGAAATCCGCGAAATTGGTAAACCTGTATGGCCGGAGCACCCGGTGACCCGACCAGTCCTGTTTGTCCGAGGTACAAAATCAGACTATCTCGAACCAGAACGGTGGAATGAGATCAAGGAACATTATCCGAACGCAGAATTGGTCAGCATTGATGGCGCGGGACATTGGGTACATGTGGACAGGCCAGTCGAGCTGCTGGAAACCGTGACCGCCTTTTTGAAGTGAATATCCGGACCTAAAATGCTGTCATTTCCATTCGAGGCTTTTCAGCATAGTTAGAAGATCTTTCCGCAGATGTTCCTGCACGGGAGCCAATGAATCGGCGTTAGGCACCACGTTGAAGTAGACAGCGCCACGGAGAAAATGCCTGACGCTGTCGGTCACAAAAAACTGGGTGGCCGACGCCGCCTCTCCTCCAAGCGAGTAAAGCACACCTCCAACACCCGGACGGAAAGAAATCACCTGCTCGTCGATTGAACTAGCACGTGCAGTGTGTTTGTAAACAAGGGTATATGTATCGTCAAGGAACCGTCCAACATCCCCGTTCAAGGGTTTGTAGGTCAAGTAGAGCTGGGCATTGTACTTTGGCATAACCAGATACCACCAACAAGGCTCAGCAAGTCCATTGGTGTCCGGAACCGGGATGGCATAAGAGGGAATGTCAAACCGGAAAGGGCAATCCTTTGGGTCGAATGAGCTGAAGCTTGACGGCGGAAGTTCGATTCGGAAATATCCCCGGGGGCGCGGAGTAAACGACTCTTCTCCACAAGACGGGAGAAGGAGAATGGACAAGGAAAGGAGCAGTGAACGAACCATGGTCCGTAAAAGTCCGAAATCGAATTGAATCCACGGTTGCCGTGAGCAACCGATTTGGGACAAAACGGTTCAGATCAAAAGGGAAGATCCCCACCCAGATCATTCAGGGGCGGCTGGCCTTCTGACTGTCCCAGTTCATTTTGTTGGTTGCCACCTGCCTGGTCACGTTTGCTTAGCATCGTCATATTTTCGGCGATGATTTCGGTAGCATAGCGCTTCATTCCATCTTTTTCCCAGCTGCGGGTACGCAATTTTCCTTCAATGAACACCATGTGCCCCTTCCGAAGCTGGAGCTTTTCGGCAGCTTCGGCCAGGCCACGCCAAAGAACCACATTGTGCCATTCGGTCTGGTCCTGCCGTTGACCCTCTTTATTCTTGAAATACTCGGTGGTTGCAAGCGGGAATTTTGCAACCATCACTCCGCCTTCCATATGGCGGTACTCCGGATCTTTTCCAAGGTTACCGATCAGAAACACTTTGTTTACTCCTGACATGGGGATATAGGTTAGGTTAGGTTCAGGTTTAGGCTGGAAGAAGGGTTTTGTGAAAAATATCCGAAGTCAAAGTTAGCAAGCCGTGCGACTTTTCAAAATCGAATCGTTCAGCGACAATGAACCACAAAACGCCCGCCAAAACCCATTAACCCGGGTTTCCAAATCAGCCTTGCTGCTCCAGGTAGCGGGTGAAAAGACGAGGCATGGCGAAGTCTTTCAAGTCATCGAGCTCGACCTTTGTATAGAGCGCTGAATCGGGGAGCTCACCGTCGAAGTGGACTTTCCAAATTTGCACTCGGAGGTCCCTGTGGGAAAGCAAGTGCCTGGCCTGAACGGGCAACCCCCGGATTACGGCACGCCCTTGCTCCATTGCCAAACGAATTTCCTCCGGTGGTTCGGGCGATGGTTTTTCATCCACCGTCTCCACTCCCGGCCACTCAAAAAGGTCTTGCCAGATCCCCTTCTCCATCCGTTTTCGAATCCAGGTGAACTCACCATCGCTCACAAAAAAATACTGTAGGTACCGAACCTCAACCCTGGTCCTACCCGCTTTGACGGGCAATTGTTCGATTTCTCCGTGGATATAGGCATGACATGCCAAAGAAAAAGGACATTCACTGCATAC
>JAULUX010000151.1:0-7615 GCA_032111385.1 Bacteroidia bacterium | reverse complement strand
TTACGACCCTTTACAACAAGGTGCCTTTGCTGAAGAAAATAAACGCACCCAAGCCCAAGCCGACCCCTAAAGGTAAAACGGAGTCACCAAAGAAGGAATCACCCGGTGGTGTCAAGGCAGCAGGCGATCAAAAGGCGGAGCAGGATACGGCCAAGAAAAAGAAGCCCGTTAAGCCGCTCGAATCGATCGGACTTGTCCGTTTCGTGGGTAAATTGGTGATGGGTATTCGAACAGCCGGTTTCACTTACAGCGAGAACACCGGGACCTCACTGCCCGGCTATGTGAATTATTCCGATGTCCTCGGACAGGATCTGGATACGCGTTCGCCAGGGTTCCCCTTCGCATTCGGATCGCAGCGTGATATACGCGAAGAGGCTGTCCGCGACCGGTGGATCACCACTGATACCGCATTGAACAATCCGTTGGCCAGGACGTACACCTCAAACTTCAGCGGAAGGGCATCCATAGAGCCGATCACCGGCCTTAAGATCGAATTGAACGCCACCCGCCAGTTCAGCCGGAACAACTCAGAGTTTTTCCGTTACAACGGATCAACCTTTGAATCCCAGGGAATTACAGAAAACGGAAATTTCAGTGTGAGTATAATCGCCTGGAACACGGCTTTCGTCAAAGACGACAAAACCACATACGCCAGCACCACATCTGATAACTTCAGTTCATACCGCAAAATCATGTCCGAACGATTGGCAGCGGACAACCCCAACTCGGTCGGGTTCGCGGCGCCCGACACTTTCGGTGTGGTTTACAACGATGGTTACGACGGCACACAGCAGGAAGTCCTGGCATTGGCGTTTCTCGCTGCTTATACCGGACAAAACCCGAACTCGGCCGAACTCAATACGTTCCCCCGTATCCCTTTACCCAACTGGAGGATCACCTATGACGGATTGAGTAAGCTTCCGCTCTTTAAAAAGGTATTCAGTTCGGTGAACCTCACCCATAGCTATCGGGCCACCTATAACGTAAACTCCTTCCAGCGAAACGCCAGCTATGTGGACAGCGAGTTCCCGACAACCCGCGACATTTCGGGCAACTTCGTCCCCCGGCGTGAGATCATGCAGGTCAGCATCAGCGAGCAGTTTGGGCCATTGATCGGAGTGGATGTCACCTGGAAGAACAATATCCAGACCCGTGCGGAATTCCGACGTGACCGGAACGTCTCACTCACTTACGCCGGTGTGCAGATCACCGAAGTGAAAGGCAACGAGATCGTACTCGGCTTCGGCTACCGTATTCCAAAATTCAAACTGCCATTCGGTATCGGATCGGGCAGAGGCATGGGTCAAAACAGCCTGAACCTCACAGCGGATTTCTCGGCAAGGAGGAATGTCACCGTGGTGCGCCGTATTTTGGAAGGAGTCAATCAGCCCACGGCAGGCCTAAACGTCTATTCCATCAAGGGTGCGGCTGATTACGCCGTAAGCCAGCGACTCAATATGCGCCTGTTCTACGAACAGACCATCAACACACCCGTCATCTCAACCTCGTTTCCGACCTCTAACGTGCTCACGGGTGTGGAGGTGCGTTTCAGTTTGTCGCAATAAGCCACAATCCACTATTTTTGACCAAAGCATTGACATGAACATTCCAGCCGAACTCAAGTACACCAAGGACCACGAGTGGATCCGCATCGACGGTGACGTCGCAACCGTTGGTATCACCGACTTTGCCCAAGGCGAATTGGGTGATATCGTTTACGTAGAGATTGAAACCGTTGGAGAAACGGTGGAAAAGGAAGCCGTATTCGGAACCGTAGAGGCTGTGAAAACGGTATCTGACTTGTTCATGCCACTTACCGGCGAGGTGCTCGAACTGAATTCGAGCCTTGAAGGTCAGCCCGAACTCGTCAACAAGGACCCTTATGGCGACGGCTGGATGGTGAAGATGAAGATCGCCGATCCGGGCCAGTTGGCCTCACTGCTCGATGCCGATGCCTACAAAGCGCTCATCGGCGCCTGACGCACCCGTTGCGGATTTCTTTCGGTACAACAGGCCCGGCTTGCTTTGGGCCGGAATCATTTTTGTGCTGAGTAGCATAGCGCCACCGCCTCTTCATATTCCTGACATCTTCGATCTGTTTAGTCCGGACAAGGTCGCCCACTTTTTCTTTTACGCCGTCCTCACGGTCCTATTCGTCGTTGGATTTATGAAGATGAGTCCATCGACCGCTATCGGCAAAAGTCCGTTGCTTCATGCTTTTTGGATCAGTTGTGTGTATGGGGGACTGATCGAACTCCACCAGGGCTACATTCTCAGTCATCGGACTGCAGACCCTGCTGATTTCGTAGCCAATTGCATCGGAGCCGTTATCGGATTGGTGGTTGTAAAAACCAAATCCCATGAAATCATCATGGGATTATTTCGGTTCAGGAAAAAGGGATGACCGTGCTTTCGGGTTTTTCCGGTATCACATGAAGAGCGCCTTCAGCTCGGTCGCATCTTCAGCCTTCATTTTGCCGGCCAAGATCAAGGAAAGCTGACGCCTGCGGAGTGCACCTTCAAACCGTTGTTTTTCTTCTTCAGTCTCGGGTATGAGTTCCGGCACATGAATCGGATTTCCGAGTTGATCAACGGCCACGAAAGTGTAAATGGCTTCGTTGCACTTTGATTTCTTCTGACGCATATTGTCTTCGACCCAAACGTCGATAAAAACCTCCATGGAGGAATTGAAGGAACGGGATACCTTGGCTTGGAGCGTGACGATGTCCCCCAACTTGATCGGTTGATTGAAAGAAACATTGTTCACCGAGGCGGTGACCACCACCCGGCTGCAATGACGGTGGGAGGATATGGCAGCCGTGATGTCCATCCAGTGGAGTAAACGACCTCCCATGAGGTTTCCAAGAACATTCGTATCGTTCGGAAGTACGATCTCGGTAGAGATGGCGACGGTTTCCTTGGCGGTTTTTGCTTGCATGGGTCAAAGGTAGGTCAAACTGATCCGCAGGCATCCATCTGTTCACGCAACCAGTTGATATTCAGTATATACATAGATGTTTAACTAAGCCAATTTTGTCCGGGCTATTCGATGAGGTGGCGAAATCAAATTCCCCGTTTCTGGGGGTGTGAAAATATTTGCAGGGGTGGGGGAATACATGTAATTTGCATTGTTAACGCTATTGGTTTTTCGGTTGCTCACCAATTCAATTAAGAATGTTTCACAAAACACTGAAAATCATGGAAAAAGCAAAATTCGGACTCGTCATGAAAAGAGCTGTCATCTTGTTCCTCTGCTCTATCTCCCTCCTCCATGTTTCGGCCTATGCTCAGGGGTCTTTACAAACCCCGGGATTCCTTCTCGGTTTTGAGAATCAGGCCGATGGTACAACGAATTGGCAGGAAAACGGTTACCAATGGTCGGTTTCCGCCAGCACGGCTGCGATTACGTTCGGTGATGCTGCCGAAGGCAATTTTAAACTTGATCTATCTACCGGAAATACGGTTCTGCAATCGTGCGGATCCTATAACCTGGGCAGCATGAAGATGAGAACAGCACCGGGTTGTGGAAACATCCTCAATTGCATCATCTCGGGTTTCGATGCACAAGGACAGTTGATCGACACAGTGGATGCAACCGATCTTCTGAATCAAAATCCATACACTTACGTTGATGTTTTCTTCGGATGGTCGGCGGTGAAGGAGTTGCACGTCGATTTCTTCGGTTACATTCCTGCATTCAACAACCCCGGCTGTAACCTCTTCATCGATTCTGTGGTTTACAACCTGAATGGCGTGCCTTGCACCTCTCCATTTGTATCCATCAATCAACCGGTTCTGAACCTCAACTTCTCGAATTCGCCGGTGACACTGGCTCTCGATTCCATCTCCGGTACATGTCTTAATTTCCAATGGCAGGTGGATATCAACGATGGAAACGGATTCGTTGATATCGGCAATTTGAATGCTTCGTACTTTAACGGGTGGAGCACACCTCAACTCACCTTTACACCGAACCTTCAGTCACTGAACGGGAACAAGCTTCGTTGTGTGGTGACCGGCAGTTGCGGTACTGCGATCAGTGACACTACGGTTTTGAATCTCACCGCCTGTGGCATCACGCCGGTCATCACATCCAATAGTGCGAACTACGCCTGGTGTGATGGCGAGCTGATCACCTTGTCCATCCAGGGGCCGCCCGGCTTCAACTATACCTGGTCGAACGGGGAAACGTCTTCCCAGGTCAGTATTCTGGCCACACCGAATACGAGTTCGATTTCACTCAGTATTGATTCCGGAAACTGTTCATCCTCGTTGAACATCCCCCTTACTGTTTATGCCTATCCCTCACTCAATATTTTCGGCGGTCCTGTAGCTTGTCCGGGACAACCGGTCTCCGTCTATGTGGAAGCCTACGGACCTGAAGCACCTTACGGAGGCGTCGGTCAATTCAATTATACATTGACCGGACCCGATACGGTGATTTATTACAACATCACCAGTGCGACCGGATGCAACGTCGTCGATAGCATTGAATTGACTCTTAATCCACCCATCGTCATCGGTCAGGTCGTTGTAACCCAACCATCTTGTCCGGGCCTTGACGATGGATCGGTGTTCGTTGTTGGAACTTCCGGCGGATCACTTGGTCAGGGCGGTGGATACTACAGCATATTGACGCAAACCGACGGCAACAACAACTACACGACACAAAACGATTCCTTCCCGAATGTATACGAAGGCACATACACCTTGCAGGTATTCGACAACAATTGCCTGGTGACATTGGATACGCCCATTGTTCTGACGGCTGTAAACACCCTGTCGGCGACTTTGACTCCCGATTACCAGGTAACCTGTACAGGTGGTGCGACCCTGACACTGCAGATCAGTGGGGGAGTCCCACCCTACACTTACGCGTTGACGGAACCGTTTGGCGATAATCAGCTGAATTTTCCCATTCCCCTCTCCGGTAGTGACACGACCTTCGGACAGGCTCCCGGTAATTTCTTCGCCACCGTTTACGACAGTACGGGCTGTTTCCTCAACACGCAGACCATCGGGATAGTACAGGTGCCTCTTCCCGCTCCGGTTGTCCTCTCGGCCTCGAACGGATTACTTTGCAACGGTTCAAGCACTACACTCCAGGTCTTGACCGACGGAGGAAGTGCTATTCGCTTCGACAGTTCCAACGTGATAGTCACCGGTAGCATGCCCGGAATTCCCCAGGGGTATGATCCGCGTACAATCGAGCTGTGGGTGCGTCCGCTCGATCTCGATCAGTCAAATGCAACAGTTTTCGAATACGGTGCAACCGGTCCTGCTCAGGAAGACCAATTGCGGCTTGCATACGGAAACAACCGCTTCAAACTGTACTTCAATTCGGATAGCATTGTGTCTGATGCGGGTGTGGATACCACCGACTGGTATCATGTCGCTGTCACCTACAGCCAATCGGCCGAGCTCACGCTTTATGTCAACGGAGTCCCTACAAGTGCACTCGAGGTGGGCATTATGACGGATGGCAATACGGTGTCATTGGGGAACACACCCGGTTCTTCAACCGGATTCGAAGGCGATGTGGATGAGTTCCGGGTTTGGAATTATGCCCTTAGCCAACCGGAAATCAATCAGTGGAACGATTACTCGGTGGATACATCGGCTCTTGGTTTGGTCGGCTATCTCCGCATGGATGAAGGTGTAGGACAGACCACTTCAAACGCGAAGGCACCGCAAGCAGCACCTTTTACCCTCACAAACACTTCCCAATGGGTCAGCCAGGGAGCTCCCTTGAACGGAGCATACACCTCCTTTGCCTGGTCCCCGGGACAACAAACCGGTAGTTCCATTACTGTCAGCGCACCCGGTACCTACAGCGTACTGGCTACCAATAACTCAGGATGCAGCGCCACGAGTTCACCCTACGTAATCACAGGGCAGATCTGTGTCGAGCCGTATTATCCTCCTCCCGGTGGAGGAAAGGTGACCAACCTCATCGGTCCGGAGCTCACTTCGTTGTTTGTCAACCAAAACATCCTGAATCCGGATTCGGTTGGTGATATCTACAACATCAGCAACGACTCTGTGTTTATCGAAATCATTGTCGATGCCGGTCAGTACCAGACGGCCATGGCATTGCTGATCACACCCGCCTACGGACTTACCGATACCGTCAGTAACGGGAGTAATGATTTCATCATCACCGGCAAGTTTCCAATAGCGAACCTGTCAAAACTCGACAGTTTACCCAATCTGATCAACTATTGTCGCCCTTATTATCCACCTGTCACATCTGTTGGAATCACCACTTCGGCCGGAGTCAAAGCGCTCGTAGCCGATTCGGCCCGTGCGGCATTCGGTCTGGACGGTAGCGGCATCAAGATCGGAGTGCTCTCCGACAGTTACAACACCAAGCTCGGTAATCCTGCCCAGATCGATATTCTGAACGGTGATCTTCCCGGACCTGCGAATGGTGCATACTCCTCTCCCGTTCAGGTTGTCAGAGAGTACCCTTACGGCATTGCGAGTGACGAAGGAAGGGCCATGTTGCAGATCCTTCACGATGTGGCGCCCGGTGCCTCGCTGGCTTTCAGGTCGGGTTTCATTTCAGCGGGTGACATGGCGCAAGGTGTTCTTGAGCTCCGCGATGCAGGATGCGATGTGATCGTCGACGACATCACTTACATCACCGAGCCCTTCTTCCAGGACGGATTGATCGCCAAGGCTGTCGATGAGGTGGTTTCTGACAGCGTCGTCTATTTTTCCTCAGCCGGCAACTACGGTTTGAAATCGTACTCCTCTGTTTTGAATCCAGTACCTGCTCCTTCGGGCTTTACAGGTGTAGCTCACGATTTCGGTGGAGGTGATATCTATCAAAACCTCACCTTGTCGCCCGGAAGCTATACCATCGTATTGCAATGGGACGATTCTATTTACTCTCTTGGACAGTTGCCTGGGGCATCACACGATCTGGATATCTACATGGTTGACGATGCCGGAAACATCCTGTTCGGCTTCAATCGAAAGAACAACTGGGGAGATCCGTTTGAGACTTTGCCGTTCACAGTAGCCGGTACGGCAAGCGTCAACCTGATGATTCTGAAAACCTGGGGGCCGACGAATATTTCTTTCAAGTATATCATTTTCCGCGGCGAAGCGGTTATCAATGAATACAATAACGGTCAGGCTACTGTGGTGGGGCAAGCCAATTCCGCGGGCGCCATGTCGGTCGGAGCAGCCCTTTATACCAATACGCCTCCGTTCGGTGTTGATCCTCCGGTACCGGCTGCTTTCTCCTCCCAGGGAGGCGCACCTGTCAGAGGTGTGGTCCGCAGCAAGCCGGATTTCATGGCTCCTCACGGAGGCAACACCAGTGTGAATTTCGGTGCTCCGAATATCGACGGTGATGCGTTTCCGAATTTCTTCGGTACTTCTTCTGCAGCTCCTCACGCTGCAGGCTCTGCAGCCTTATTGATGCAAGCCCGGACAAAGTATTTCTCCGATTCATTAGGTCCGGAAGGGGTTAGACAGATCCTGAAGGCAACGGCTCTGGACATGGGGACTGCCGGCTTCGATTTCAAAAACGGTTCGGGGTTGATCCGCACCGATGCGGCAATCGAGACGTTTGCAGCACCGAAGCCCGTCATCACGGACATTG
>JAULUX010000150.1:0-6320 GCA_032111385.1 Bacteroidia bacterium | reverse complement strand
ATTGAATCCCTCACTGCCGATAAGAGGGGCGAGTTGTTTTTCAAGATCGACGATGCTGACTCCTTTCATGCGCTGATCCTGAATGAGTCGGTATGCCCGCTGTGCCATCAAATGCAGCTTTCGCTCGCTATCACGGTGTCCGGCATGGTCCCGGAATGCCTGAAGCAGCTGATGTATGCCGGATGGCTCTCCTGCCATCGTCTTGATCACTGGAATCTGCCAACTGCCGTGAATCGGTCGTTCATGCAGCGTTTTAATGATTCCGGCTGCGAAGCGGTCAGCCCCCTCCCGATCGGATTTATTGACCACAAATATGTCACCGATCTCCATGATTCCTGATTTCAAGGCCTGGATCTCGTCGCCGGCCTCGGGCACCAGCGTGACTGCGACAGTGTCTGCAAGTGCAATGATCTCCACTTCGCTTTGCCCCACACCAACGGTTTCAATGAACAGGTAGTCGAAAGGGGCACTTCGCAGGATGTCACATACCTCCAGGGTTCGGGCGGAAAGCCCCCCCAGGGCTCCGCGTGTAGCCAGCGAACGAATGAACACCTGGGGATGATTGAAGTGCTCCTGCATGCGGAGCCTGTCGCCCAGCAATGAGCCGTGCGTAAAGGGTGATGTGGGATCGACCGCGACAACGGCAATCCTGTTCGGATATCCATTGGCGTGAGGGCTTGCACACAATTCCCGGATCATGCTGCTGATCAGCGTGCTCTTGCCCGCTCCGGGAGGTCCTGTGACACCGAAAACGGGAAGTTCATGTTTCACCGGCAGGGACTGCATCAATTCTTCGGCACCCGGTAAGTCGTTTTCCACCAAAGTGATGGCGCGGGCGATGAGTCTTTTGTCTCCCGAAACGATTCCCTCGAGCAGCGAAGCGGTTTGCATGCAACGAAGGTAATGCATGCAGGTCAGGGAAGTGAATTTCTCCCCGCGGCCGTTGGCTCAGCCCTCTGTTTGACCTACATTTGAACACGAGCAAGGTTCCCCCTGTGCGGGGGATGAAAAGGGAATGCCGTGCAATCCGGCAACAGTTCCCGCTGCTGTAAACGGTTTCGGATGCTTTCCGAACGGTCCCCATGTCCACTGTCCGTTGCACCGGACGGGAAGGAGGCGGACTTCTACCGTGAGTCAGAAGACCTGCCTCGCTCGAATTAACTCCTTGTCTTCGGAGAAAAGACGGGAAGCCCTGCTTCATCCTCTGTAGGATGGGTCTGTGCTTTTCCCTCTCCGGCCACTACAATGATCGCACGCAGGCTCTTCTTCCTGATACTCTTTTCCTCCTCGGCCGTGATGGCCCAGGATACCCTGAGCTACCGTTTGCCGGAAGTGGAAGTTTCAACCATACGATTCCCGCTTTCGGGAAATGAACAACGAACGGACACTACACCCGCGAACCTCCTCACAGCGCGAACAGCAAGTGAAATCCTGTCGAGGGAGCCGGGAGTCTTCATCCGTAATTACGGACCCGGCAACATCTCCACGCTTTCGATAAGAGGACTTAGCGCTGTCCACACACCGGTATTGTGGTACGACCTTCCCATGAATTCACCCATGCTCGGATTGTCCGACCTGAGCCTCCTGCCCACTTTTCTGACAGGAGGAATGAGAATACAATATGGAGGAATCGCCCCCCTGAATGGCAGTGGCGCCATCAGCGGCTGTATCCACCTTGGAGACATGGACAGCAAACCGGAAGGTTGTCATATCGGCCTATTGACCACCGTTGGCAGTTTCGGTGAGAGACAGGCCGGTATTGAACTTGAGATGAACCAAAAAGGAATTTCCAACAGGACCCGCCTTTACTCTTCAGGTAGCAGAAATGATTTCCCATACACCTCGCCCGACGGGATAAGGTTGAATCAAATTCACGCAGATATGAGCCAGCTGGGGTTCACACATGACTTTGTACTCCAGACAAACAACGACCGCCTGGAGTCGCACCTCTGGTACATGGAAAGTGAAAGGGACCTGCCTCCGCACATGCTTTCCGGATCGAGCACACAGGAACAAGCTGACGGGTCGCTTCGATGGATCACATCGTGGAACCATACCGGTACTCGTTCCCAAATTCGCGTGCTGGGCGGATTCAGCCGTGAACGGCTCCGATTCATCGATCCCTCTGTTCGGCTGGACGACCTAAGTAGAAGCTTGAATACGATCGCAGCTGTGGAGGGCAGTTACCGATTGCATCCTGCTGTTCGCCTTGAAGGTCAAATGGCGGTTCAGCATGCCGATGCAACGAGCGATGGTTATTATTCCGGAAAAACGGAACAACAACAATTGAATTTAACAGGAAAGGCGGTCACGGTAAAGAAGGACCTGACAATGGTACTGGCGGTACGGTACGGGTTTGCGGGTGAAAAAACACTCCCTCTGCTTCCTTCAATCAACACTCGCTGGCAACCGAACCGTGTCGTTTCTTTTCATGGTGAAGGTTCGCGTGTTTATCGTCTACCCACACTTAACGACCTTTATTGGAGCATCGGCGGTAATCCCGACCTCAGACCTGAGAATGGTTGGAGCGCCTCAAGCGGTTTCACCATACAAGATGCATATGGAGAGATCGCATGGTCCATCAGGAGCTCTCTCTTCTACATCAGCCTGACCGATGCACTTACCTGGCTTCCGGATGATCAGGCCTATTACCGCGCCATGAATATGCACTCCCTGGTGAGTAAGGGACTGGAAAGTTCGATGAATATCACGTGGACCAAACCTGCCTGGACAATTTCGGCAACTTGGAATCCCACCCTGGTCTCATCTGTAATCACCAATACGGATCCCGTTTTCGAACACCTGACAAGCCGGCAACTCCCCTACACCCCCCGACTCGCTCATAAAGGTGTAGTTGAGGTCGCACATCGCGATATCAGCATCCGATATCTTTTTCAATATAACGGTTACAGGTTCACGACAGAAGACCATGGTTACTTCCTGCCTCCATACCACGTTTCGGACCTGCTTATGTCCTGGAGAAACAAAAACCGCAAGACCCCATTGACTCTGACCTTCGCAGTGAAAAACCTTTTGGAAGAGGAATACCAGGTGATGGCCTGGAGAGCAATGCCGGGCAGGTCTTTCCAACTTGGAATGCTCCTGAACCTAACCGAAGCGGTACGATAATCGGCTGAACGGGCAAGGCCACCGTAAGTGACATGGTGGCCTTGCAAAACCAAATGCTGGTTCTGATAACTTATCTGACCAGGGACACCCTTCCCGTGTATTCCCTCGGTGATGGTTCACCGTTATACACACGGAACAGATAAACATATACCGCTTCGGGGCACTGATCCCCTTTGTTGAAATAAGTTCCATCCCAACCGCGGGCAAGGTCATCGGTCATGAACACCATGTTGCCCCAGCGGTCGTAGACGAAGAACTCGGCGCGTTCAATACCTATTCCGTAGCCTGTGAAATACTCATTGTCGAGGTCGTTGTTGGGTGTGAATGCGTTCGGAATCCAGAATGAGAAATCGCCCTTCACCTTCACCTTGTTGTAGAAGGTGTCGATACACCCCTGGCTGCTTGTGGCTATCAGTTCAATCGTGTAAAGACCGGTATCGGTATAGGCATGGTAGGGCGACCAATCAGTAGATACGGGCGAACCATCGCCAAAATCCCAGCGTGCACTGACTGCACCCGTACTGCCATTGCTGAAATACACATCGGGATCGAGCAAAGTGAGTTCCTGGGGGTCGCTGGTGAAGAATGCCACGGGCAAGGGGTAGGCCTTGACAAGTCCGATCTTGGTGATGGAGTTGCTACATCCATTCGCATCTGTAACCGAAAGCGTGACATCGTAGGTTCCGTCATCAAAATACACGTGGGCAGGGGATGATCCCGTGCCGTTGCTGTTGTCACCGAAATTCCAGGAATACGCGTAGCCTGCAACAGTTGAAGCACTGAATTGTACACTGACCGGAACACATCCCTCGGCATTAGGAGGGGTGAAGTCGGGTTGTGGCAATGGATTCACCACCACCAACTGCTGTGCAGGAGCAGGATTTGGAGAACATCCGTCACTGACTGTGACCTGATAGAATGTAGTTGCATTGGGTGTGATGGTGGATCCGGAACCGGTCTGCACCCCCGAAATCCAGTTGTACGTATACGGCCCTCCGTTACCACCGGATGCGAGTGCGGCCAAAACCGCTGATTCACCCAGACAGAGGGTGTCATCACTGATCGTGAGCTGCAGAGCCAATGCCGGATACACGGGTTGGGCTATTGCTCCAGAATTGGCGCTACACCCGTTGGCATCTGTGATTGTAACCGAGTAGTTGGTGGTCGCAGAGGGGCTGATGGTCAATGAAGGCGTGGTGGCACCGTTGCTCCACAGGTATGAATAGTTGGCTATACCTCCCTGGACATTCACACTCAGGGATGCAGATTGTCCAATGCAAAGTGTATCCGGTGTAACGGCGATAACTGTCATGGCAGCCGGCTGGGTGACAATGGCAGTCGCGGATGAAGTGCAATTCACAGCATCGGTTACTACGACTGTGTATGTTCCTGCATAAAGGCCTGTGACCGATGCGGTAATCAAACCGGTATTCCACAAGTAGCTGTAAGGTGCTGTTCCGCCGACGGCAGATACAGTTGCCGTCCCGTCATTATCCCCATAACAGGCGGTCGGAGCCGAATTGACAATAAGGTTGATTGGAGAAGGCTGACTGAGTCCTACAGGTTGAGAAGCTATGCAGCCATTGCCGTCTGTCACCACAACCGAATACGAGCCGGCTGACAATCCTGTCGCTGTCTGCAATGTAGTGTTGTTAGACCACAAATAGGTATAAGGCGAACTTCCGCCGGTCACCTGTGCGGTTGCCGACCCGTTGGAGCCTCCGTAACACGACACATTGACTACACCGGCCATACTGATCTGTATCTGCGAAGGTTCGCTTATGACAAAGGACTGCTGTGAGGTGCACCCGTTGGCATCGGATAATGTAACGGTGTAGCTACCGGCTGCCAGAGCAGTGGATGAAGACGAGGCGAGTCCGTTCGACCAGGAATAAGCATAGGGGGCTGTACCTCCTCCGTTTGAGAAGGAAGCGGACCCATCTGAAGTTCCAAAGCAGGAAGTCCCGGTCGACTGTTGTAAAGTAAACGTCAATGCGGGTGGTTCTACTATGGTGACCTGCCTGAATTCCGTACATCCGTTAAAGTCCGTCACGGTAACCGTATAGGTTCCTGCAGGGAGCGAAACGACAGTATCTGCAATGGATCCGTTGGACCACGCATAAGTGAACGGCGGAGCACCTCCGGAAACACTGGCCGTTGCCTGCCCGTCATTTCCTCCAAAACAGAGTACGTTCTGAACAACCACCGGATTCAATACCATGGCTTGTGGTTGCGATACTGTTCCTGTTTGTGTGGCACTGCATCCGAAGGCATCAGTCACCGTCACGGTGTAGTTGCCTGCCAGGAGTCCGGTGATCAATGCGGTGGTTGCACCGTTAGACC
The DNA here is from genome assembly GCA_032111385.1 of Bacteroidia bacterium. Classification (GTDB taxonomy): domain Bacteria; phylum Bacteroidota; class Bacteroidia; order AKYH767-A; family OLB10; genus JAJTFW01. Next base: position 848 of record JAULUX010000150.1, on the reverse strand, counting down.
AGAGGTATGCATAAGGTCCTACCCCATTCTGAGCCTGAACGAGAGCGGTTCCACCTGTAGAGCCGGCACAAGCGGAGTTTCCGGTCTGCAAGGAAGAGATGGCGGGACCGGGAAGTGTACCGACCGTAGAATTTGCAAGTGACGTACAACCGTTGGAATCTGTAACGGTCAGTGTGTAAATACCTGCAGCAAGTCCATTGATAACTGCTGCACTTCCACTATTGCTCCAAGCATAGGTGTAAGGCAAAACACCTCCGGCCACGAGTGATTGAACAGCACCGTTCGCTGCATTGCAATTGGCATCGGAGGTTGTTGTTTGAACAGTCAACGCAGTAGGTTCTAAAATCACAGCCTGCTGCTGGGATGAACATCCGTCGGCGTCAGTTACCGTCACCGTATAGGTTCCTGCTGAAAGATTATTGGCTTGAGCGGTTGCTGTCCCGGAACTCCAGTTGTAGGAGTAAGGGGCCGATCCTCCGTTAACCGATGCTATTGCAGAACCATTGTTGCCCCCATTACAAGCGACATCATTTACTGTTGTTTGAAGTACGATCGTCGATGGGGAGATGACTGACACAGTGCCGCTGTCGGTGCATCCGGAGGCATCGGTGACGATGACTGTATAGATGCCGACCGCCAGGCCGGTGGTGTTGAATGTCATTGAACCGCTACTCCATGCGTAGCTATACGATCCTGATCCGCCGCTGGCCTGTACTGATGCGCTTCCATTGGATGTTCCGCAAGTAGCCGGTGAAGATGAAAAAGCAAGTACGATAGCCGCGGGTTCCGTGATGGTGATGGTGAGTCCGGTCGCACAGCCGTTCGCATCGGTGATGTTCACCGTGTAA
>JAULUX010000149.1:0-5274 GCA_032111385.1 Bacteroidia bacterium | reverse complement strand
ATTCACCGAACTGGTTGGGCAGTCCGGCATTCGGATAGGCGCTAACGTGAAAGGGCGCCTTGATGCTGAGCTCTTCGAGATAAGGACGCATATCGGCTGCGCCGAGGGCGCAGTTCAACCCGATGCTAAGCAGTGGAACATGCGATACGGAATGCAGGAAGGCCTCCACTGTCTGTCCGCTGAGCGTCCTGCCGCTGGCATCAGTGATAGTACCTGAAATCATCACAGGCCAGGCCTCGCCTCTCTCCTCGAATTCCTCTTGTATGGCGAACAAGGCCGCCTTGGCATTGAGTGTATCGAATACGGTTTCAATAAGTAGAAGGTCGGATCCTCCATCGAGAAGTCCCTTCACCTGTTCGCGGTAAGCGGAAGCCAGCTGATCGAATGTGACTGCCCGATAGCCCGGGTCATTCACGTCGGGACTCAGTGATGCCGTACGATTCGTGGGACCTATTGCACCGGCCACAAAACACTTTTTCCCGGACGAACCGGAATTCATGAAATCATCCGCCGCCATTCGGGCCAGGCGCGCCGACTCCACATTCAGCTCATACGACAACTCTTCCATGCCGTAGTCAGCAAGGGAGATCCGTTGTGCATTGAAGGTGTTGGTTTCGATGATATCGGCTCCTGCATCGAGGTATTCGCGATGAATGGAAGCGATGATGTCGGGCCGTGTAAGACTCAACAGATCGTTGTTACCTTTCAGGTCATGAGGCCAATTGGAGAAGCGGGCGCCCCGGTAATCGGATTCCTGAAGGCGGTGACGCTGGATCATCGTACCCATTGCCCCGTCTATGACAAGGATGCGGTCGCGAAGAGCGTGAAGAATTGGATGTTCGGACATGGTAATGAAAGGCTGTCCGGAAAAAACCCTTCCGGCAGCCGGAAGAGAACAGATGAATAGTGAACTCGAATGGATCTTCCGGCACTTATCTTCTCCTGCCTTGCAGCAGAATGTGAATTGGCACCTTCTGGTATTGCAGCTGCTCCGACAAAACCGTTGAGGTTCTGTTCAGGGCAATTCACACCGCACTTTCATGGGTTGCCAAGGCATCAAAGGGCACTTCCCTCCGCCTTTCTGGATAAGTGATGAACAAAGAACGCGGTCGCAAAGATAGAAAAGCAGCGCGTGACAATACTCAGGAAACAGAAACAAGGATATCCCAGCCCTTACCACCAGTACCTCAGTGTGGACGGGGGTAAAATCCGACGGGACGACTACCTTTGCCGCCTATTCGTCCAATCACCTCATGAAAAACATCCTCCCCAGTGTGCTCATCGCCCTATGCCTGATCTTTACTGACGCCAAGTCGCAGGAAATGGACAATCCCTGGTCGGTCGGGGCATTTGGAGGCATCACACAGTACAATGGGGACCTCGGAGTCGGTTTTTACAAGTTTCAACCGAAAAGCAACTTCGTGCACTTTGGCTTTTCCACCCTGTACCGCATTGACACACGCTTTGATTTCAGTAGTTCCTTATCGTATGGAAAATGGGGATACGAGGAGGATGCTTTGCGCTCATTCGAGGCGAACCAGCTTCAACTCAGCACCGGTATCCGGATCAGGGTTTTTGAGAATGATCCTTACCGGATCAATCCCTATGCCCACTTGGGTGTTGGAGTGGCTTATCTCAGTGGTACCGATAAGCCCGGAACAGATATCTTCTTCCCTTTCGGAGTAGGAGCCAAGGCCCGTGTCAATGAAAGGCTCAGCATCTTCTTCCAGGAGACATTCGCTTACACCGATCACGACAACCGCGACGGTGAGGCAAAAAAAGACAACGACTCCTTTCTGATGCATAGCCTGGGCATCAGCTGGAGCTTAGGTAAAGAAAAAGACACCGACGGTGACGGCGTGAAAGACAAGGAAGACCGTTGTCCGGATACGCCAAAAGGTGTGAAGGTGGATGCAAAAGGATGCCCCTCCGACCGTGATAAAGACGGCATTGCCGATCACATCGACCAGTGTCCGGATGAAAAGGGCGTTCCCGCCTTACAGGGTTGCCCCGACCGCGATTCAGACGGAGTGGCTGACCGCGACGATGCCTGTCCGGATGCAGCAGGACCGGCATCTGCCAACAAGTCTGTCAGCGGCTGCCCCGACAAAGACAGCGATGGCCTGACCGATTCCAAGGACCGTTGTCCCGATCAAAAAGGTACTCCCGAACTGGAAGGCTGCCCCGACCAGGACACTGATGGCATCGCCGATATGGATGACAAGTGCCCGGAGGTGGCTGGAATCCGCGATAACAAAGGATGTCCCGAAGTCAAGGAAGAAGTCAAACAGCTTTTCGAACAAGCCCTTCAAGGCATCGAATTCGAAAGCGGCAAAGACATCATTCGCCGAACCTCCTATCCCATCCTGGACAATGTCGTGAAGGTGATGAGTGAAAATCCGGCCTACCTGCTCGAGATCAACGGACATACCGACAACATCGGCGACAAGGCCTTCAACATGGAACTTTCCCAAAAGAGGGCTGATGCAGTAAAGAATTACATCGCCTCAAAAGGCATCGAAGCAGGCCGAATGGCGTCGAAAGGATATGGAGATACCCTTCCGGTAGCCGACAACAAAACCACGGCCGGTCGTACGAAGAACCGTCGCGTGGAATTCAAGGTGAAATTCTAACCATTCTTAACCGGTATTTCCCTATGCCGGAAGGCTTGAAGTATTTCCTGGTTTACAAACCATACGGCATGGTGAGCCGCTTCACCCCTGAAGACGGACATCCCGGCCTGAAAGAGCTTGGCCCATTGCCTGCAGATGTATATCCCGTCGGCCGCCTGGATGCCGACAGCGAAGGGTTGCTTTTATTAACAAACGACACTTCACTCAACGAACAGCTCCTCCACCCCAGGCACGCACACAGCCGCACCTACCTGGTTCAGGTGGAGAAGGAGATCGATGAACCTGCAATCGATAAACTGCGTGTAGGAATCGAGATCCGCATCGATGGGCGACCGCATCACTCCGCACCGGCGAAGGCCGAACGCATCGATGAACCGGCTCTTCCGCCCCGTGTTCCTCCCATACGTTACAGGAAGGACATCCCCACCTCCTGGATCGAACTGACCATGAGCGAAGGAAAGAACCGCCAGGTAAGACGCATGACGGCCGCGGTCGGCTTCCCAACTTTGAGGCTGGCCAGGATCCGAATTGAAGGACTTACCATGGACGAACCCCTTCCGGGTAAGGTCGTCGAACTCTCCGGCGCTGAAGTTTACGCTGCGCTGGGTATCAAACAGAAACCGATGCCGGAAAAGAGAACCGGAAAAAAACGACAAGGGCGCCGGTGGTCCTGATTGTTTTTTTGAATTACATTCGATTTTTACTTCTTCACCCAACTCATGAAAACCGTTTCTAAAATCCTCCTGTTTGCCGGACTGCTCTCAGTAAGCACAGCCTACGCTCAAACACTCACACCGGAACTCCTCTGGAAAATCGCACGTGTGTCGGATCCAAGACTGTCACCCGATGGCAAGACCCTGCTTTACAACGTGCGAAACATCGACCTGGCATCCAACAAAGGACAAAGCGATATTTATATGATCCCCGCAGCGGGGGGGCAAGCGACTCCTCTGGCAGCGGGCCGTGCCGATGAAGGACATGCCCGCTGGCGGCCCGACGGCAATCGGATCGGTTTCATCCAGCAGAGCGAAGAAGGCGGACCCCAGCTTTGGGAAATGGATCCCGATGGAGGAAATAAGAAGCAGGTAACCCGCGTGAAAGGAGGCATCAACAATTTCGGCTATTCGAAAACGTTAACCCATATCTGGTACAGCACCGACGTCAGCCTCGACAAGAAACCCAGTGAAATCTATCCCGACTTGCCCAAGACGGAAGGCGCAAGGATCATTGACGGCCTGATGTACCGCCATTGGAACGCCTGGCACGACTACGCGTACTCTCACCTCTTCATCGCGCCTTATGAGGAAGGAAATGCCGGGGAAGGTGTCGACATCATGCAGGGTGAACGCTGGGACGCCCCAACGGCCCCCTTCGGCGGCGATGAACAAGTCATGTTCTCACCCGACGGCAAATCGTTGGCCTATACCTGTAAAAAACTGCAGGGAACAGCATCGGCGACAAGTACGAACACGGACATCTACCTGTATGAACTCGGTAGCGCAAAAACACGCAACCTGACCGACGGCATGCCGGGCTACGACAACAATCCGGTGTGGTCTCCCGACGGCAAGAAGTTACTCTGGTCGAGTATGGAGAAGGCCGGATATGAGAGCGACAGGAACCGGCTCTTTCAACTTGAAATCTCAACGGGGATCAAAAAAGAACTGCTGCCCCAATTCGATTATTCCATCGACCATCCCGAATGGAGCAAGGATGGCAAGCAGATCGTTTTCATCGCAGCGAAGGATGCCTGCAAGCAGTTGTTCATTTACAACACCGACCCGAAAAGTCCACAGCCGATAAAGCAACTCACATCCACGCAAGCGGATTACAACGAACTCACTGTTAACGGCAGCGGCAAAGACCTGGTGATAGCAGGCTGCCGCACGGACATGGCCATGCCGAGCGAATTGTACACGGTGAATGCCGCGACAGGTGACGCTCAAAAAATCACGACCGCAACCGATGCGATCTGGTCTCCGCTCAAGAAGAGTAAGGTCGAGAAGCGAATGGTGAAGACCAGCGATGGAAAAGAGGAACTCGTGTGGGTGATCTACCCGCCCGATTTCGATCCGAACAAGAAATATCCTGCCTTGCTCTACTGCCAGGGAGGTCCCCAAAGCGTAGTCAGCCAGTATTTCAGTTACCGCTGGAATTTCAGCCTGATGGCAGCCAAGGGATACATCGTTGTCGCACCCAACCGGCGCGGACTACCTTCATTCGGTGAAGAATGGAACGACGCCATCGCCGGTGACTGGGGAGGCCAGGCCATGCGCGACTTGTTGTCGGCCATCGATGATGTCAGCAAGGAACCTTATGTGGACCGCAACCGGCTGGGAGCCGTGGGCGCTTCGTTTGGAGGATACGCGGTGTATTGGCTGGCCGGACACCACGACAAGCGATTCAAGGCTTTCATCTCGCACTGCGGAGTGTTCAACCTCGAATCGCAATTCGCCGCCACCGAAGAGATGTTCTTTGCGCAGCACGACATGGGAGGCAACTACTGGGATGTACCCAAGCCCAAAAGTTTTGATGCATTCTCCCCACATGACTTCGTTCGCAACTGGGATACCCCGATCCTTGTCATTCACAACGAAAAGGATTTCCGTGTTCCGCTGAACCAGGGCATGGAGGCTTTCAC
>JAULUX010000148.1:0-9359 GCA_032111385.1 Bacteroidia bacterium | reverse complement strand
AGGGACTGGCACTTTGGGAGACCGCCGTGCGTTATCACTTCTATCATGCCCTTGCATTGCTCGTCATTGGATTGCTGTACGATCGGGTGCCGTCATCACGGCTTCGGTTGGCCTCCGGGTTGTTTGTAGTCGGGTTTCTCCTGTTTTGTGGATCGCTCTATGCCCTCTCTTTCCGCGAGGTTGCTGCCATCAACTTGAGTTGGTTGGGTCCGATCACCCCCCTGGGGGGAGTTTGCTTTATCCTGGCCTGGCTGCTTCTTGCCTTCAATCCGAAAGGCGACAGGCAATCACAAAACTGATCCTGCGTTCTGTTTTAAACCGATTTCAACCATGATCCCATTCTTGAAAACCCTCTTTGCACTGTCCTCAATGGCCTTGTTGATGGCCTGTGGCTCCCGTCAACCCCGAAACACAGCAACTGAGACCAGCAGCACCGAATCCTCCGCCGAACAACATCCGGAGGTTGCGGCCGATACGAATGCAGTGGTTGTCTGGACACGCGATCAGGCGGCGAAAGGGCCCGAAACCTTTAAATTGGTGGTGAGTTTTATCAGTATCGGGCAGGGTACAGACCCCGAGGCTGCCGGCCTATTGGCTACTGCTTTGGCCGAATTCCGCTCCGCAAAAGGCAAATCTCCGGCTTACATCATGATACCGTGGGGAAGAGAGGGTGAAGTAGATTATTGTTTCATTATGAATGAGTTAGCTCCTGCTGAGCAGCGGGAGTTCATCGGGTTTATGAAGCAAAAGCTGGGCGCAAGGATTTTGATTCAAATCCAGGAAAATGGCAGGAACCGCTTCCGCTGAGCTTTCCCACCGATTTTTTGTTTTCACAAGCGGTTGAATAACCGTAAATTTGCCCCACCTTTCAACTCATGAACGAATACGGAATCAAGAACCCGCGGGCTTCCGTTGCGGACCTCGGACTTAAAAACGTCGCCAACGCTTATTGGAACCTGTCAGCCTCCGAGCTTGTCGAAGAGACCATCATCCAAGGCATGGGTGAACTCACTGATACCGGTGCATTGGCCATCGATACAGGTGAATTCACTGGTCGATCTCCAAAAGACAAGTTCACTATCCTGGACAGCGAAACCGAAAAGACCGTATGGTGGGGCGATATCAACATTCCCTTTGAGGCGCATCGGTTTGACAAACTGCACTCCCGGATCGAGGCTTATCTGACCGGCCGGGATGTGTACGTACGGGATGCCTACGCTTGCGCCGACCAGCGCTACAGGTTGAACGTACGGGTCGTTACCGAATATCCCTGGCAAAACCTATTCGTCAACAACCTCTTCCTTCGACCCAATACCGATGAAATCGAAAGCATGACACCCGATTGGGTGATCATCAATGCTCCCGGCTTCATGGCCGACCCGTCCATCGACGGAACCCGTCAGCACAACTTCGCGGTCATCAGTTTTACCAAGCGGATGATCCTGATCGGAGGAACGGGTTACACCGGTGAGATCAAAAAGGGGATTTTCACGGTGTTAAACTACGTTCTGCCACAGCACAAAGGTGTTCTCAGCATGCACTGTTCGGCCAACATCGGTGAGAAAGGCGATACGGCCCTTTTCTTCGGTCTTTCCGGAACCGGCAAAACAACATTGAGTGCGGATCCCAACCGGGGACTGATCGGCGATGATGAGCACGGCTGGAGTGAAGATTCTGTCTTCAATTTCGAAGGCGGTTGTTATGCCAAGTGTGTCAATCTCTCTGCTGAGAAAGAGCCCCAGATTTTCGATGCCATCCGTTTCGGTTCGCTTTTGGAGAACACCGAGTTTATTCCGGGTACGACTACGACCGACTACGACAATGTGACCAAGACGGAGAATACGCGTGTTGCTTATCCAATCCACTTCATCGAAAATGCGGTGGAACCTTCTGTTGCTCCTCCGCCAAAGAATATCTTTTTCCTGACCTGTGATGCGTTCGGGGTGCTGCCTCCTATCAGCAGGTTGACCAATGCCCAGGCCATGTATCATTTCATCTCCGGCTACACAGCGAAAGTTGCAGGTACGGAGATGGGAGTGACAGAACCGACCACAACCTTCTCTGCCTGCTTCGGCAAAGCGTTTCTTCCTCTCCATCCGGCCAAATACGCTGAGTTGTTGGGTAAGAAACTCAACGATAACCCCGATATCAAAGTCTGGTTGGTGAATACCGGCTGGAGCGGCGGTGCGTTCGGTGTCGGATCCAGGATGAAACTCAGTTACACACGCGCCATGATCACGGCTGCGCTGAACGGAGAGTTCGATTCCGTAAAATTCGAGGAGCTGCCGATTTTCAAGTTGCAGATGCCGACAAGCTGCACAGGTGTACCGACCGAATTGATGAATCCCCGGAATACATGGCAGGATAAGGCTGCTTACGACCAGACTGCTGCCGACCTCGCTGCCAAATTCGTGAAGAACTTCGGTCAGTATGCTGAAGGCGCATCTCCTGAGATCCTTTCAGCAGCGCCCAGCGTAGCAGAGGCTGTATAATTACAATTGATCACGCGATTGATACGGTGAAAGGGAGCGTAAATGCTCCCTTTCATGCTTTTGTCCTCATCCCTGCTGAAGGGTTTTCTACCTTTGTTTCATGCACCGATGCTTTGCACCGCTCGACGGAAGTTCAAGTTGTCTGCTGCCCGACGAAGAAGCCCATCACCTGGTCCATGTGTTGCGGATGCGGGAAGGTGATGCTGTGGAGGTGACCGATGGAAAGGGTGGTCTTGCATCCTGCGTTATCCATTCGATTTCAAATAAGGCTGTTTCACTTGAGGTTACCGATTCATCCTTCTACGATGCACCGACCCGACGATTGCACATGGCCGTGGCCCCGACAAAGAACATGGATCGCTTCGAGTGGTTCGTGGAAAAGGCGACTGAAGTGGGCGTGTCCTCGATTATTCCGCTTTGGTGTGAACATTCCGAGCGTAGGAAAATGGGTGTTGATCGTGTCCGAAAGCTGGTGGTGTCGGCTGCCAAACAGTCCGGTCAGGTCTGGTTTCCGGAATGCCATGAGCCACTTGATTTTGCAAAATTCATCAACCAGCCATTTGAAGGGAAACGGTTCATCGCGCATTGCAGGAACGATGAGAAATGGCCTGCTCTTTCCTTGGGTGGGGTTGAGTCGGCACTCGTACTCATCGGGCCTGAAGGGGATTTCAGCCGAAGTGAAACAGAGCTGGCAGCTGAACGAGGTTTCATGCCCCTTTCACTTGGGGCGAACCGCCTGCGAACAGAAACAGCCGCACTCGCTGCTGTGATGGCTTTTAACCTTTGTGCATCAGCATCCAATGGCTGATTCCTGGCTTTAAGATATACATGCAGCCGTCTCCGGAAATAAATTGGTTCGAAGGACTTCTGTCCCTGCTTGCCGGCATCGGGATGTTTGTGTTCGCCGTGAAGATGATGGAGGAGTCCATCCGTTCGATGGCAGGACGCACATTCAAGCTTTACCTGCAAAAGGCCACTGCAAATCCCTGGTCGGCTCTATTGATCAGCACCTTCCTGACAGGTGTGTTACAGGGCAGTTCTGTCGTCATGGTGATCCTGCTTGCGCTGGTAGGAGCAGGCGTGATCCCGTTGCGTAATGCCATTGCCGTTATACTCGGTGCGAACCTGGGCACCACCCTCGACTCCTGGGTGATAGCCGCGATCGGTTTCAGACTTCCCCTGGAGCAGCTGGCTTATCCTGCGGTCATTGCAGGCGCCTGGTTACACATCAGCGCCAGGGAAGGGAAGTGGAGGTACATGGCCGGTTTGTTATTTGGATTCGGAATTTTCTTCATCAGTCTCGAATTGATGAAGGTCTCGGTATCGGATCAGTTGCTCCGCTTGGATTCCGGTTGGCTTTCTGACACACCGCTTTGGCAGTTTCTCCTGATCGGAGTCGTAGTGACCGCATTGATCCAGTCAAGCCTGGCGACTATGGTGTTGGCCATGAGTGCCTTGCATGCCGGGATGGTGGGCTTTGAAGTGGCTGTGGCACTTGTGGTGGGTTCCGAAGTGGGCACCACCCTTAAGTTATTTGCCGGTGCTGCAGGAGACTCAGCAGTGAAGAAGCGATTGGCCTGGGCGAATTTCATCATCAATGCTGTCACCTCGGTTCTGGTTTTTGCAGCGTTGAAGCCGCTTGCGGCGCTGATCTTGTGGATTGCCCCTTTCGAAGACCGGCTCTTCTCCCTGGTGGCCTTTCAGACCCTTTCGAACCTCATTTCCATCCTGTTGTTCTTTCCGTGGATGGATAAATTTTCAGCCTGGCTGGAACACCGCTTTGAAGACCGGAATAACCGTCTCACAGCCTTCATCAACCACCATCCTGTTGCGGATCCGGTGTATTCCATCGAGCTGCTGCGGAAAGAGATCGGTCGTTTTTTACAATGGTCCTGCGTCTTCAATTTGCAGTCATTCGGCTACAAGGCAGAGGATTTTTTCACGGATGAAGCCGGTGACGACTCCCGACTTGTTTCGAAAATGGCCGAAACGCGGTCAGGTTACAGGTATGAATTCATGAAGGACCTGCAAGGCGAGATACAGTTGTACTATTTAGTCATACGGCGTTCCGGCCTTACCGACGAACTTGTTCAGCCGCTTGAGCACCTCATGGCTTCGGTACGCAGCTCCATGCATTCGGTGAAAAGTGTTCACGATATTGCGGAGAACATTCAAAACCTCTACCAGTCTTCCAAGGAGATCAAATACGATTCCTACCAGGAGATCCGGAACAAGATGAAGTTGGTTTACGTCGATTTCCGCAATATCCTTTTGAAAGAGGAGGACGCCGGACTGGACCGTATGGTAGCCCTCTTCGAAAAGATCCAGCACGACTACTCCACCATGCTTCGTGAGATCTACGATGCCGCCTCGGTCTCAGGAATATCCGGTTCCGATTTCACCACATTGATGAATTTCCACAGGGAACTGTTTTCATCCCACCGAGCCATGGTTTTTGCATTGACGGAGTTCCTTCTCGAACCTGCCGAAGCGGACCGTTTCATGGAACTGGTTCGTTTCCGCGACTGAATAGCCTGTATTATTCGTAATTTTGCGCTATGGTAAGGCGGATGTCTATTTTCGGATTGTTGCTGCTTTTTTGCAGTTATATTCCCGCCGTTCCTTCCTTGAAGATCGGGCTTCTCAAGTACAGTGGGGGAGGGGATTGGTATTCCAATCTCGATACCTCGCTGAAGAACCTGATCGAGTTCTGCAACAAGCAGCTGGGAACAAATATCTCTCAAGAACAGGGTATCGTTGACGTGGGTAGTCCTGAGTTGTTCAATTATCCTCTGGTGCACATGACAGGCCACGGTAACGTGGTGTTCAATGCCCAGGAGGCCAGGAATCTGCGCGAGTACCTGATCGGTGGAGGGTTCCTGCACATCTCCGACAACTACGGCATGGATAAGTTCATCCGTCCCCAGATGAAATCGGTTTTCCCCGAATTGGACTTTGTTGAACTTCCGTTCGATCATCCCATTTACCACCAGAAATTCGATTTTCCTTCCGGACTTCCCAAGGTGCACGACCACGAGGGACTTGCTCCGCGCGGATACGGCCTTTTTTACGACGGCCGATTGGTCTGCTTCTATGATTTCGAATGCGATCTGGGAGACGGCTGGGAGGACCCTGAAGTGCACCGGGATTCTCCGGAGGCAAGGCAGAAAGCACTACGCATGGGTGCCAACATCGTTCAATACGCATTCACGCATTGAGCATGAAAAAAAGGGAGGATATATCCGTTTTTTTCAACCGGCTTATCGGTCTGATACTGCTCGTTCAGCTTTCGGTGCCTGGATCCGTTTGGCATTCCTTCGCTGAGCATGAAGACAGTCATCATTGCACGGCGGTTTTCTCCGGTGATGCAGTGGGGGAGAAGCACATACACTGTCCGGCCCTGGAATTGAACCTGCCCCTTGCCGATCGGCTCGAGGGGATCTGTTTCCGGCCTTTTGCCTTCATCAGCATCAATCGTCTTGTCGAACCGGTTTCGGATATTCGTAGCCGTTATCAAATCGGTGTTTTACCAAGAGGGCCGCCTCCTTTTTCTGCCTGATTGATGTTGCGTGCCTCAGTGCATGCATTTCCTGTTTTCATCCTACCATCACAATTCAATGCGGTACATACTGCTTTGGGTGATACTGTATGCTTCATGCATGTCGGTCAATGCCCAGCAAAACTGCACCCTGTCCCTGTCAATCCGCGTCAGCGAGCCGGGGGCTGGCGAAGCCTTGCCGGGAGCTGTCTTGCTCCTGGAAGGAACCGCTATGCAGTCTGTTTCCGATTCGGATGGTATCGCTCGTTTCCATGGACTGTGTGATTCGACCTATTCCATAGTGATCCGTTATCTGGGATTTCGCGAAAGCCGGCTCGAGGTCAGACCAGGCGAGGCCATCGTTTCTGTCAGGCTTAAATCCGATGCCCGGGCGTTGCGTGCCGCGGAGGTCGTGGCCGGAAAAGTGACTCCGGTTGCGGTCGAGTCGGTCGATTCGATAGGAGCCGCGGAGCTGGTTCAATCCAGGGGAGAAGGCCTGACGCAAATCCTCAGCAGGGTGGCAGGCGTGACCGTTATGCAGACGGGAAACAATGTGGCCAAGCCGGTGATCCACGGTCTGCACAGCCAGCGTGTACTCATTCTGAATGCAGGCATCCGTCAGGAGGGACAACAATGGGGTACGGAACATGCTCCTGAGATCGATCCGCTCATCGCCGGCCGGTTGACGGTCATCCGTGGAGTTTCCTCGCTTCGCTATGGTTCGGATGCCCTTGGAGGTGTGATTCTGGTTGAGCCACGCGAATTACCGCATGACCCCGGAATACATGCTGAACTGAACCTGGTGGGACAAAGTAACGGACGGCAGGGTCTCGTATCCGGCATGGTAGAGCAGCATCTTGGGCGTTTGTACGACATCTGCTGGCGACTCCAGGGCACGCTTCGTCAGGGCGGCAACATCCATACACCGGATGTCTATCTCGACAATACGGGTGTTCGGGAGCACAACTGGAGCGGTTCCGTCGGTTTGGAACGGAAGCGGGGTGGAGGCGAAGTGTACTTCAGCAGCTTCAACGGAACCTACGGCATATTCAGCGGTTCGCATATCGGCAGCCTCAGCGACCTGCAACGCATCATCAGTGAAGGGCTCACGTTGACGAGTGACCGATTCAGCTACCGTATCGAAGCGCCCCGCCAGGAAGTAAGTCACCGGTTACTGTCCGTCAGGAGCTGGTATGCCATGCCCAACATCGGTAAAGTCAGCGCCCGCTACGGCTATCAGTTCAACCGACGCTTCGAATTCGATCGCGACAAACCCTTCAGTGTTCCTGCAGACCAGGCAGAGAAGCCGGAGCTCGAGTTGAACCTCTATACCCAAACCGCCGATGTGACACTCGAAACCCGTAGCATCAAGGGGTTTATGCTGGAAACAGGGGTTAGCCTGATGCTTCAGGACAACCAGTACGGTGGACAACGCTACTTCGTGCCCAACTACAGACTATGGAATGCGGGTGTGCATCTTCTTGTGCGTCGCAGACTGACCCGCTCGATGGAGGCAGAAGCCGGGGTGCGTTACGATATGCGCGAACAAAGCGTCTTTCGAAACGCCTCTGGTGTCGTGGTACAGGATGATTACGAATTCCAATTGCCCAATTATTCTGCAGGACTTCTGTATCGTCCCGATTCTACCACCACGTTGCGCCTCCATGCGGGTACTGCCAAAAGGGCGCCATCCATCAACGAGTGGTTCAGCAATGGGCTACATCATGGAACGGCGACTTACGAAACCGGCGATCCTTCGTTGGGGACAGAACGGGCCTGGACGATCAGCACCGGTGTGCGGATCAACAGGTCGGAATTCAAGCTGGATGCTGGATTGTATTATCTCCACGTATCGGATTACATCTACCTGTCTCCCGCCAACGAACCGGTTCTGACCGTCAGCGGAGCATTCCCCTCCTTCGATTACCGGAGTGTGGATGCCGCCTTTAAAGGTGCTGACCTGGACCTGAGCTGGCAGGCATCTGGCCGGGTCGGGATCCGATCTCGCGGTAGTGCCGTATTCGCCTGGAATGAGTCGGATAGCCGTTACCTCGAATTGATACCCGCCCCTCGGATCGAGCACAGCGTGGTGTATGCGCTCGCCGATACAAGATCCAGGTTGGATCCCGAGCTTACACTCTCGGTGCGCAATGTGTTTCGTCAATGGCGTTACACTCCCGGAACCGATTATATGCCCCCGCCTGCGGGTTACACCCTATTGAACATGGAGATTGCCGGTACCCGGAAAAGTCCGATGGGCGACATCCGTTTCAGTTTGAGTGTGAATAATCTTCTCAATACACGCTACAGAGAGTACATGAACCTGTTGCGCTATTACAGTGACGAAGCCGGTCGGAACTTCGTCTTAAGAATACTGGTGCCGCTATCGTTTCAGACGGCACCTCACGACCATCCTCATTAATCAATTAAAATTCAAAAAAAACAACTATGAAATCCATATCCAATATTGCTCTTTCGGTCATTACCGCATTCTCATTTACAATGACATCCTGTCAGAAGGACGAGACCGATAACCCTGCCCCGGTGAATCCATCCGAATTGATCACCACCGTACATCTCATTCTAAGTGATAGTGCCGGAAGTTCCGTCATCGACACTGTAAGTTTCATCGATATCGACGGACCCGGAGGTGCATCACCTGTTATCGACTCCATGATCATTCAAAGCGGTGTGACCTATCAGTTACGTCTTCTGCTGTTGGATGAAAGCAAGAATCCCGTTTTGGATATATCGGAGGAGATTGCTGAAGAAAGCGACTTCCACCTCTTTGTGTTCACCTCGGCGCAGGCCCAGACAACAACAATCGATACCGATGTGAATGGCAATCCGCTCGGCCTGTTGAATCTTCTCTCGGCACCTGCTGCCGGTCTTGGCTCGTATCGTGTGCAGCTTCGGCATTTCGATACTCCCGCCCTTAAAACGGCCAACTCCCAGGATTATGAAACCGATATTGAAATCGATTTCGGGTTGAGGGTGAACTGACCGGTTTGCTTACCTTGCAGGTGTATCTCTGAATAAATCCTTCTCCGGGAATTAAACCCCGGAGAAGGATTTAAATCTATGCTGTATGAAAACCATTTTACGTCTATCCGCTTATCTGGTAGTCTCATTTTTCTTGTCTTTTGTTGAGACTCGTGCCCAGGTTTACTACTTTCCTCCATTGACGGGCAATGCCTGGGATACCATCTCTCCGGCTTCACTGGGCTGGTGTCAACCCCAGCTGGACTCGCTCACCGATTACCTGCAATCCCGCGATACAAAAGCATTTCTTGTGCTCAAGGACGGTAAAATCGTTGTCGAAGAGTATT
>JAULUX010000147.1:0-18213 GCA_032111385.1 Bacteroidia bacterium | reverse complement strand
GTTCCTGGACTTTTTGCTAGGGGCTGTTTCTTCATGGGCGCGCAAAGATAGGTGCCAGAAACGACCTAAAGCACTGCGGTCGACTACAGCCGACTCGCAAAGGATCGGTGGGTGGTGTATCCGTTGCCTGCCGGAATCACGATTTGGTGTTCCTGGGCTTCATTTCCAGGTACTGTTGCCAGACAATGACGACGATGCCGCTGATGATGATGAATGTAGATACTGTTTCCATGTTGCTCCCTTGTTCGATGAAAAGTTCCGACATGTTGAACACCAAGCTGCTTTTCTTTTGGTCAATAGGGCTTCTTTGGAGGTCAAAGCCCGCCGGAGCAGGATGGAAACCGGGCCTCAGCTGTTTGCTTCCCTCATGGTAACTCGATTCGGGAAAGTTGCCTGTCCGCCTCGTGAATGCTATCAACAGGGGATAACGTCAAACTGAGTCTGCCTTTTTCTTCCTTCAGTTTACACCCCCGGGGATTCGCCTGAACAAATTGAAGGATGGCGGAAAAAACACGGCTCTGGAAGTAAGTGGAGTCCTGGTTGGTGATGAATGTAGCCCGAAGTGATCTGTTTTTGAGCACGATTTTTTCAAAGCCAAGCTTTTTGGCTTTCCACCGTAAGCGGATGGTGTCCAGCAATTCGTTGACCTGATCCGGAACGGGTCCGAAACGGTCTTGTAGGTGCTCGGCATAGCGGCTTAATCCTTCCTCACTGGCGATATCGTCAAGTTCCTTGTATAGGGACAGCCGTTCGGCCACATTGCTGACATACCGATCGGGAATGCGCATTTCAAGGTCAGTGTCGATTTGGCAATCCCGAACGACATCTCCTCTGTCGTTTTCGTCCGGGAATACGTCCTTGAAATCGCTTTCTTTCAATTCCTGAATGGCCTCGTCCAGGATCTTATGGTACATTTCGAAACCGACTTCCGAAATGAATCCGCTTTGCTCCCCTCCAAGAAGATTCCCTGCACCACGAATATCCAGATCACGCATTGCGACTTGGAATCCACTGCCGAGTTCGGTGTGTTCTTCAATCGCCTTCAGTCGTTGTCTTGCCTCCGGGGTCAGTACCGTCAGTGGGGGAGAAAGCAAGTAGCAGAAGGCCTTCCGGTTTGAACGTCCTACACGGCCCCGCATCTGATGCAGGTCGCTGAGTCCGAAGTAATGGGCGTTGTTGATGATGATGGTGTTCGCGTTGCTGATGTCGAGTCCGGATTCGATGATGGTGGTGGCGACCAGGACATCGATTTCGCCCTCGATGAAGCGAACGAGTATGCCCTCCAGTTTGTCTCCGTCCATCTGTCCGTGCCCGACGCCTACCGTTACGTTTGGACACAGTTTGCCGATTAAACCGGCGATTTCGTGGATGTCCTGAACCCGGTTGTGAATGAAAAATACTTGTCCTCCGCGTGAAGTTTCGTAGTCGATGGCTTCTTTGATCAGACGGTCGTTGAAAACGTGAAGTTCGGTGGTGACCGGATACCGGTTTGGGGGCGGGGTGTTGATGATGCTGAGGTCCCTTGCACCCATCAGCGAGAACTGAAGCGTTCGGGGGATGGGTGTTGCAGTGAGAGTCAGGGTGTCGACATTGACCCTTATCGTCTTGAGTTTCTCTTTGGAGGCGACACCGAATTTCTGTTCTTCATCGATGATCATCAACCCGAGGTCCTTGAACTTGATGTCCTTGCTGAGCAAGCGGTGAGTGCCGATGATGATGTCGATCTTTCCTGACTCAAGCTTTCGGAGGGTGTCCTGCTGTTCTGCCGTGCTTTTGAAGCGGTTGATGTAATCTATGTTGCACGGAAACTCCTTGAGACGTTCGCTGAATGTCCTGAAATGCTGAAGCGCCAGGATGGTGGTCGGTACCAGTACCGCCACCTGTTTCCCGTCGGTGACAGCCTTGAATGCCGCCCGTACAGCGATCTCTGTTTTTCCAAAACCCACATCGCCGCAGATCAGGCGGTCCATGGGATAGTCTTTCTCCATGTCACGTTTCACATCCCGGGTCGATTTCAACTGGTCGGGGGTGTCTTCGTACATGAAAGAGGCTTCGAGTTCGTTCTGAAGGTAAGTGTCCCTGCTGAATGCGAAACCTTTCTGCGCACGGCGCTTCGCATAAAGACTGATGAGGTCCTTGGCAATATCCTTGACCCTTTTCTTGGTTTTCTGCTTCAGATTCGACCAGGCACTGCTACCGAGTTTGTTCAGGCTGGGTGTGGTGCCGTCCTTGCCGGTGAAACGGGCGATGCGGTGCAGGGAGTGGATGCTGATATACAGGATGTCGTTGTCCTTGTAGACAAGCCGGATGGCCTCCTGTTTACGTCCCTTCACATCCAGCGTCTCCAGGCCGGCGAATTTGCCGACACCGTGGTCGATGTGCGTGATGAAGTCACCGGGCTTCAGGCTGTAGAGCTCCTTCAGTGTGATGGATTCGCTCTTGCTGTAGTTCTTTTTGAGGCGGAAGCGGTGGTAACGGTCGAAAATCTGATGATCGGTGTAGCAGGCGAGCTTCAATCTGTCGTCGATGAAGCCTGCATGCAGTGCAGTGTTCAGGGTCTGAAATTTCAGCTCCTTGCCGGCGTATTGGGCAGGCCTTGGCATGTCCTCTAAAATGGAGTACAGCCTTTCTGATTGTTTGGCCGAATCAGAGAAAAGCAGATTGGTGTAGTGTTTTTCCTGGTTGCCGTACAGGTCGGTGATCAGTAGTTCGAAGTTCTTGTTGAAGTGTGGCTGTGGTCGTGTCTTGAACCCGATAGTGCATTGAGGGTCGAACAAAGGTTTCGTACCGAATTCGACCAATCGGTGTCGCTCTAGCTGTTCCTTCCAGGTTTCTGCCGAATCGAACAATTCCTGCGTTTTTCGGATGAGTTGTTCTTCCGCTATGTGAATCTCGTCCCCGTACCGTTCCTGCATTCCTTTCAAGGCGCTCTTGATGGCATCCAGCGTGTAGGTCAGGTCTTTGGCATAGACCACGGTGTCTTGAGGAATGAAATCGAAAAGGCTTTCGTGGTTTTCCTGTATGGTTCCGCTTCTGATATCAGGAATGATGGTGACGAATGCTTTGTTTTCCTCACTCAGTTGACTCCCCGGGTCAAATGTTCGGATGGATGCAACCGTATCGGCCGATAATTCGATCCGAAAAGGAAGGTCGTTGGCATAGGAGTACAGGTCGATGATTCCTCCCCGAATGGCGAATTGCCCCGGCTCATAGACAAAGTCACAGCGTTCAAAGGCGTTTTCCTGAAGAAACTCCATGAGAAAATCCAAATCGAGGCGCTCGCCTGAACGCACCTCTATCGTGTTCCTTTCAAGCGATCGGCGTGTGATGACACGTTCGTGTACCGCTTCGGGATAGGTGATGACAAGGAATCGTCCGGATTGCTTGCTGATTCTGGAAAGTACTTCGGTACGTTGTAGAACCTGATTCTTGTCCGGTTGCTCCAGGTGGTATGGCTTTCGGTAGGAGCCCGGGTAGAGCAGTGCTTTTTCGAGCCCCAGCAGATTCTCCAAGTCGTTCTGGAAGTAAGCCGCCTCCTCACGGTCACCCAAAACCACCAACGCACAGTGTGGGTGTCGCTTGTAAAAAGCGGATAGAAACACCGCAGTAGCTGAGCCGGAAAGGCCGCTGAGGAAAGTTCGTTGTGCAGCGCCGGGCTTCAGCGCAGCAAGTAAAGCATCCGCTTCTGCCTGCTTCTGGTAAATGTCAAGAATCCCGTTGTTGTCCAATCCGCGCTTTGAAGTGGCGCAAAAGTAGGGAACTCACCAGCTGTTTCCGATCAATGGTATGCCGGGCAGTTTGATTTCCGTTTTTTTCCTCTAAGTCTGGCCGGACCATTCGGTCCCCGTCCTCCTCCGCCCGACTCACCCCAGCCTGGGGTATAAAGTAAGGTTGCTCCCAGGAACATGTAGGTGTCGTTGTTGTTCTCGTTGCCGCGGTTGAATCCTGTGCGTGGGTATCCGTTAGCGAGGTTGGACGCCATAGCGACTGCCAGTGCTCCGGTCGGCGTGGCTGCCAGGAGTGCGGAATCGGCATAGTCGGTACTGACATCGTCGAAATAGTCAAAGAAAGTGAAATGATTGACGAGCTCGACCCGTGCGGCGAATGATCGGCTGATTTTGAATTCGACACCAAGTCCCAGCGGCATCGCAAGGCGGTTGAGTTCGTATGGCTCGGGGTTATTGCTGTTCTCGATGTATTGGCCCTCAGTTCCTAGCGGTTGAAGCTCGATCCGCTGGCCGTTGACCACGGCGTATGGATTGTAGGAGAAATAAGTTAAGCCTCCGATGATATAGGGGGTCACTCTCCTTGTTTCACGTCCCCGGTAACCCAATAACCTGTAGTTGACATGCAGGGAGATTTGGTCGATGTCTGTCCGGAAATGAAGGTCGCGTCGCCGCTGAAAATCCTGAACGGCCACAGAGTCAGCACTCGTCACTTCCCCCGATGCATAGGAGAGGCTGAAATGAAAACGAGGGGTCGCTCTGTACAATAGTCCCGCAGTCCAGTAATTATCGATTGTACTGGGGTGCGCGATGAGCCGGTCGTTCATATCGCCATTGTACCAGGTGAATCCTCCGCCGGCGAAAATCCCGAACCGCCTTTGTGCGGTCAGTGAATGACTAAGGAAGCTAAGGCAAAGCAGCAAAAAAACGGATTTGCAGTACAATTTATGGGGTTTCATGTTTGTTCTGGTTGGTGAATAGGACCTTTCCGGTCATTTCAGCAGGAATCGTAAGGTTCATCCAGTGGAGTATGGTCGGGGCGACATCTGCAAGTCGTCCACTGTCAATTCCTGTTTCGGTTGGCTCACTGATAAAAACGCAGGGAACAGGATGTGTGGTATGTGCTGTGTTGGGAGATCCGTCGGGGTTGATCATCATATCAGCGTTCCCGTGATCCGCAATTACCAGTATTCCGTATCCGGCTCTGTAGCCCGCTTCTATGACTTGCTCAAGGCAGTTGTCCACAGTTTCTATGGCTTTGACCGCTGCCTGGAAATTTCCGGTGTGACCCACCATGTCTGCATTCGCGAAATTCAAACAGATGAAATCCGGAGCGTGTTGTTCAATCGAATTGATCACCGAGTCTTTGACTTCAAATGCGCTCATTTCCGGCTGGAGGTCGTAGGTCGCGATTTTGGGTGAAGGGATCATTGAGCGACTTTCACCCTGAAAAGGCCTTTCCCTGCCACCACTGAAGAAATAGGTGACGTGTGGGTATTTTTCGGTCTCTGCAATGCGAAGCTGGGTTTTGCCATTCTGTTCGAGGACTTCGCCGATGGTCATGGCCAGATTGTCTTTTTCAAAAACAACCCTTACGTTCTTGTAAGTGTCGTCGTATTTTGTAAAGGTGACGTAGTGGAGAGGGAAGTGTTTCATTCCCTGCTCCGGCTCCTCTCGTTCAACCAGCACCTCTGTGATTTCCCTGCATCTGTCAGTTCGGAAGTTGAAGCAGATGACAACATCTCCTTCACGGATCCCAGGCAACGGTTTTCCGTTTTCTCCGGCAATGATCACCGGCTGAAGGAATTCGTCGGTTGTGCCTTTTGCATACGAATTTCGAACGGCCTCCCTCCAGGTGCCGGTCAGGTCACCGCTGCGGTGAACCAACGCGTCATAGGCTATTTTGATTCTGTCCCAGCGTTTGTCGCGATCCATTGCGAAGTATCGCCCCACGATCGTGGCAAGCTTTCCTCCGGTTTCAGTTAAGACTTTGTCCAGCCGTTCGAGGTAGGAAATGCCGCTCATCGGGTCAGTATCCCGTCCATCAGTGAAGGCATGAACCTGGATGTTTCGTAGGCCTTCGTCATGAGCGAAGCGAAGAATTTCTTCCAGGTGGTCGATGTGTGAATGTACACCGCCATCAGATACAAGTCCGATGAGGTGCAAAGGCTTCTGCTGATCCCGGGCCGTTCGTAACGCTTCAATCAGTACAGGTTCATGGCGGAAAGCGCCTATCCGGATGGACTTGTTGATTCGTGCCAGATCCTGCCAAACAATTCGTCCCGCGCCGAGGTTGATGTGTCCGACTTCTGAATTGCCCATCTGGCCCTCCGGAAGTCCAACATCTTCTCCGGAAGTCGCCAATGTGGCATTGGTATATTCACGGAGAATGCGATCCATGCAGGGTGTGTTTGCGCTGGCAATGGCGTTCCTGTAATCCAGGGGGCCAATGCCCCATCCGTCAAGGATGACCAGCATGGATTTTCTTGTATTCGGATTCACTGTCACAAGGAGGTGGAAAAGTGGTACAAAGTTACGGGATTTTAAAGGCCCATGACCTGCGTTTCCAGGTGGAATAGTTGCCGGTGTCTCGTTAAAATAGGACCAGGGAAGTCATTTTTAAGGCTAGATGAGGGGGCGGTTTAACCCTTCTTCAGTGGTAATCTGATTTCGAATTGTGCACCGGTTGAAGGGCCGGATTTTACAGTGATTTTACCCCCGTGGAGCGAGACGATATGTTGTGCGATATACAAGCCCAGGCCTGTGCCTTTTGTTTTTCTCGTGTCTTCGTTTCCGATGCGGTAGAATTTTTTGAAAATGTGGCTTCTTTCGCGCTCCGGGATCCCTGGACCCTGGTCTTCAACCACCACTACCGCTTCACCTTGACCGTTTGTAAGTGTGATGCTGATAACAGTGCCTTCAGGTGCGTATTTCTCCGCATTTTCAATGAGGTTGTTGAACAGGGAGCTGAGTGCAAGGCGGTCGCCTGAAACAACAATGTCCTTTGCGAGCTGTGTATTGAAATTATGATATCGCTTTTGTCTGTTTTGGTGGTGATCGATTAGGTTTCGGAGAAAATCACTCAACTGTATTTCTTCGGGTATGATTTCGTAGCCCTGGTTCTCCAGCCTGGCGGCAAGCAATACATTTTCAACCAATTCGTGAATGCGGTCGGTTTCAATCAACGAACGGTGAAGGATTTCTTCCGTTTGTCCGGTATTCAGATTTCCACCTCTTTTCTGAAGGGTTTGCAAGTTGAGTTTGATGGCGGCAAGCGGGGATTTGAATTCGTGCGTGATGGAAAGCAGGAAGTTCTTCTGCTGTCTGGCGAGTGCGAATTCAGTGTAAAAAGCTCTCCTGATCTTGTACATGCCGAAAACCAGAAGTACGAGAAAGACGAAGCCTTCTCCATAAACCATGCGGATCTTTTGCTGGAGTTCCTGGTTCATGGCGATTTTTTCCGAAGCCAGGCTCCCCGATTGATGGTTCACCAGTCCTGTGATGGCAATCCGGTTTTCCAGAATTTGGTGGTTGAGGTCGATGATCAGATACGCCCACCATGAAAACTGAAGGATGACATACACAACCAGAATGTAAAACAAAAGAAGGGGCCTCGACATAACCAGGGGTTGAATCTTCAAAAATAGGGCATACCGGTTGCATGAGGCGGGTTCCCATCATCGATTTCAGCCTGATTCAGTCAGTTGATAAAATAGCCCTCCTGAATTCATAACGATGAAAAGGTCCAGGCTTATTCCATGAACTCAATTACTGTATCCTGGCCACCGGTCTGATGCAATGGGGTCCAGTTGCCCTGAGCATCCTGTACCTCGAGAATATATTTCTGGACGCCTGTGTCCCACTCGCTATATGGAGTCCAGGTGAGCCGTGTTTTGTACTCCTGCCAATTGCCCTGGAGAAGAATGCTTGTTCCTCGATTACTCTCTTTTCCGGAGAGGAGACAGTCGTTGACTACCAGGATGCGGTAGGAGTACGATGTCCCCGTTGGGTCGGTGTCCTGGTCTAAGTAGCTGGTATTTGTCGCAGGTAGGGTGGCTATGTGCAAAAAATGAACCCCATCCGTGGCGCGCATGATGTGGTACTCGAGTACGCGCTCAGGCTGCAAGGCCGGTGGGAGCCACTCCGTAAGTACATGCCGGTTGTCGACAACAGTTGTCCTGACCAGATCCGATTGTTGCATCTCCAGTGGGTTGACGGGGATGGCCACACTGGTGTCGCTCCAGGCATTGAAAGGTTTTCCGCACAGGTCGATGGCTTCCACACGGTATTGAACAGGGTATGGGCAAATAAGTGTCGTGTCGGTGAAGGTGAGTTGGGTGGAGGGTAAGGTTGCCAGAAGGAGGGGTGCAGCGGAGTTGTTTTCGGTACGGTACAGCCGATAGAAATCGAATGTACATCCTTCGTAGGGAGTCCAGTTTACTTCAACCTGCATGCTGTTGACCTGGGTGCTGATGTTGATGGTGGTGTGCGGAGTGAGGTTTTCCAAGGCGATGGCGTTGCCGCAGATATCCACCGTTTGTACTTTGTAGGAGTAGCTTTCCCATCGTGTATTGTTGACGGTATCCCTGTACGTTCGAGTGATGGCTCCGGAGTTTTGAACACCGATGGAGTCGGTATGGACCAGGTTCCAGGTCTGGGTCACTGTGTTGTACCGGTGGATCCTGTACTGGCTTACCTCGGGGTCGCTGCTGCTGAACCAGGTGAGTTCAACGATATGGTCGCCTGAAACGCTGGCAGAGGCAATTGGATCTGCAGGAGGGGGTATGGTGTCGTAAACCAGTATGTAGGTCGGTTTGGTAGTCGTGTCGCTGCATCCGTTGTTGTTCAACACAATCAAGCTGACATCGAAGTTTCCGGACATGGTCGATGAAATAGCCGGATTCTCCTGGGTGCTGGTGCCGAATCCGAAATCCCAGGCATAGCTGGCCTGTTCGATTCCTGTGCTGGTATTGATAAGCCTGATGGTGGAGCCGAAACAGGAATTGCGTTCGTTCGTCATGAAATCCGCCTCCGGTGTGATCAGTCCATCGATTGGACGCGTGAATGCGAAAGTATCCCTGCAGCCCATTTGGTTTGTCGCCACCAGCCAGGGATGGAATGTTCCTGGAGACTGATAAAAATGGTTGGGATTCGTCGTTGTATCGGTCTGCCCGTCTCCGAAATGCCACTCGAAACTTACGGCGCCTTGAGACAGGTTGTTCAGTTGCAAAGGTTCATAACTACACAATGTGCTGTCTGCGGCGGCTGCGGCTGCCTCGGGTTTAGGGTGGATAACCAACGGAGTCGGATAGGTGAATGCTGAACTGCAGCCGGTGGAGTCCCATGTGATCAGTGTCACAGTGTATGTTCCCGGCAGGTCGTAAACGTGCGAAGGTTGCTCGGCGGACTGCAATGGTCCGTCACCAAGGTCCCAGCTCCAGGTCGAGGCGTTGACGGACGAATCCGTAAACTGGATCGGGGCGCCCTGGCAACCGTTAGTAGTGGATATACCGAAATTGGTTACTGTGCCCGGAATGGTGATATAATCCTGCTTGACGATGGAATCCTTACATCCGAAACTGTTGATGGCCACCAGGGTCACGGTGTAGGTTCCGGGAATGTAATAGATGTTTTGTGGATTGATACCGTTCGACACGGCTCCATCACCGAAATACCATCGGAAAGTGTCTGCATCCGAAGTGGTGTTGACAAAGGAGATCTGGGTCGGTGAACAGCCGGCGAGGGTCGGGGAGTAGAAGTCGGCCTGCGGGGAGTTCACGGAAATCATGTCGTAATACACAATGGTGTCGATACATCCCCCCGGGAATGCTGCGATGAGAGTGACCGTGTAAATACCGTTCCCCTGGTAGGTATGCTGAGGGTTTTTGGCAGTGGAAGTATTCCCGTCGCCGAACAGCCAGTTCCAAGAAATTGCGCCGTTGGATGCATCGGAGAACTGTACCGTGAGCGGGCTGCAACCTTGGGAGCGGTCGGCACTCGCCGTGGCAGCGAAGTGCGGGAACGGTGCCTGTGTCGATTGGTCAGTGCATCCATACCTGTCCGTAACCGTTAGTCTTATTGAATCATTCACTGCGTTGGTGTAGGTATGGACGGGATTGCTGCTGTTTGAAGTTTGTCCATCCCCAAGATCCCAACTCCAGGATACGGCAGAGGTGGATTGGTCTGTGAATTGCAGTGTTACCGGAAGGCATGTGCCACTGGCCGTATAGCTGAATCGGCTTTCTGGCTGTGTTATACGGATAGCCCCCGCCCACGAATGTGTTTTCACACAGGAGTTTTTGTAAAGTGTCTGTGTGATGGTGTATAGTCCGGGCTGGCTGTATGCATACACAGGATTCAGGGCTTGCGCTGAATTCCCATCTCCGAAATCCCATCGGATGCTGTCGGCATTCAAAGCGGTACTGGTCAGGTTGACAGGACTGTTGACGCAGGCATGTGCAGGTCCGGTATATCCGGGAATCGGGTCGTTGACTGTCACCGGGTCGAACAGAAAGGTGTCAATGCATCCGTCCGTATCTGTGGTGATCACCCGCACGCTGTATTGACCGCCCGACGGATAGGTGTAGGAGGGTTGAAGAGCTGTCGACCCGAGTCCGTTGCCAAAATCCCAGCTTGCCGAGGTGAAGGCCAGTGGCGTATTCAGGGTGAATAGAATGGGATCTCCAAGGCAGATGTCGGCGTCGGAGATTTGAATGGGGTTGGTATGTCCCACTACGATCGTTGTGGTGATGGTGCCATAACAGCCGGCCCCTACCATGACACTCAGGCTGACCTGATAGGTTCCTGCCTGCTGATAGGTATGAACGGGTGCGGCCTGGGTAGAGGTCTGTCCATCACCGAAGTCCCACAGGTAGG
Organism: Bacteroidia bacterium; assembly: GCA_032111385.1. Lineage (GTDB taxonomy): Bacteria > Bacteroidota > Bacteroidia > AKYH767-A > OLB10 > JAJTFW01. The sequence goes on along the minus strand of JAULUX010000147.1, from coordinate 7,612 downwards.
CATTGACGTTCGGCGTGTTGTTGCTGAAGGAAACCGTGTAGGGCTTGCAGGGATTGGTGAAATTGAGGTCGATCGGTTTCGGATCATATTCGATGACCTGAACGACTGTCAGGGGATTGAATACGGTGTTGCAACCTCCGGGCATGGTCGTCTGAAGTGAAACGGTATAGAATCCTGGTCCGGGGTACATTACTGCCGGGTTCTGTGATGTAGAGGTCGTTCCGTCACCCAGGTCCCAGATCCAGGATGTACTTCCGCTGGTGGGGTCGACAAAAACCATAGGCATGTTCTGGCACAGCATGGTCGTATCTCCATAGGTGTTGTTGCCCGCAGGCACCACTACGTTCACAAAACCGGTTCGGATGATAGTGTCTTTGCAGCCGAAGGCATGGGTTACGATCAAACTGACAGTATAACTGCCGATAGAAGAATAGGTGTGGCTAGGAGCGGGTCCGCTGCCGGTTGTTCCGTCGCCGAAATCCCATTCGTAATTCACCAATTGACCGGCTGCGGCAGTATGCTGGAAATTCACTGTCATCCCCGGACATCCCGTAAGCGGATTTCCGGTAAAAGTGGCTCTTGGTGAAAGTACTCGTATAAATTGAGGCTTGGTTACCGAGGCTGAACATCCGTTTGATGTGGTTGCCGTGAGAGTGACCGGATAGCTGCCACCTTGCGGGTAAGTCGTTGATGGGTCAGTCCCGGTTCCGGTCTGACCATTTCCGAATTCCCAATTGTATAAAACAGCGCCCTGGCAGCTTTGATGGAATGTGGTCGTAAACGGAGCGCATCCGGTATCCTGATCAACAGAAAAATCGACTACAGGAATCGGATCAGCATTGATCAGGTTATTTAGTGTTATACTTCCGTTGCATCCTGATTGCGTGGTGACGGTTAAGGTGATTGAAAATGATCCCGATTGGTTATAGTTGTGTAATGGTTGGCTGGTGTTGGAGCTGTTTCCGTCGCCGAAATCCCAAGTCCAGGAGGTTGCGCCGGGCACCGTACTGGTGAACTGGACGTTCAAAGGTATGCATCCGCTACTGTCATCGATGGTGAATGAAGGGACAAGGGTCGGACCGATCGATACCAAGCTTTGGAAATGAGTCGTGTCCACACAACCGAAACCGTTTTCCACAATCAGGTTGACCTGGAATTGCCCCGTCGAGCCGTATTGATGCGTCGGGGATGGCAGGTTCGAACTGTCTCCGTCACCAAAATCCCATAGCCATTCCGTTATAGCTGTTCCTTGACCGTTGAATTGGAAAACAGTGTTGGAATCACATGTGCTCGTTTGACTGGCCGTGATGTTTGCCTGCGGCGCGGGATGGACTGTGATGCAATTGCTCTGGGTTTTTATTTGTCGGCATCCCGATGCGTTTACTGCTATCAACTTCACACAGAAGTTGCCTGGTGACGAATAAGTGTGTTGCGGGTTTGCAACGGTGGAGGATTGTCCGTCGCCGAAATCCCAGATGTAACTTGTCGCACCAGAAGATCCATTCGTGAACGTGAATATGCGATCGTCTTCGCAGCCGAAGAGCGAATCGGTAATGAAATCTGCAACCGGGTTCGGATGTACCGTGATGGTATCACTTGCAGTCGACACAATTCCACCCGGAAATGTGGCGGTCAAGGTGATGATGTAAGTTCCCGGAGCGCTGTAGTTGGCGGAGGGATTCGCAGCGGTCGGAGTGTTGCCGTTTCCAAGATTCCATTGAAAGCCTATTGCTCCGATGGTGAGGTTTGTAAGGTTGACTTGCAGCGGCGCACAACCGCTGTTCGTATTTGGGTTAAATGATGCAATCTGGCTGCTGGCTTTGTTTGCAACAAAGCAGAAAAGCAGATGGATGATCATCATCCATCTGCTTGTTCCAAGCGGAAACTTCTGCATGTGGTTTGGCTGGTTGGTTCGGGGTCGGGAGTGCTTTTATTTCGCTCCTTCGACTTCCAGCGCGTAGTTTTCGAAATTGGTTGACTGGTTGATCACCGCATTGACCGAGCTGTACAGCTGCAATCCGTCGCGGGTGATCTTTTTCACGCGGTAATAGGCGAATCCGGCAGGCGGGTTCTTATCGATCCATGAGTAATAGAGCTCTAGTTCGGAACCTACACCTTCTTTAATGCCCACAGATTCAAATGCTGCGCCGTCTGAGGAACGCTCAACAATATAAAGGCAGTCTGCTGTTTCATTTTTAGAGGTCCAGCTGACGAATACTTTGCCGCTGTTGTAGGCCGTGTTGTAATTGTAGATGTTCATTTTCGGCATGTTGTCGGCGCCGGGAATGTTCTGTGTGCGAACGGGTGCCTCCTGTGCGGATGCGGTCTGGACGATCAGCAATGCGAATACTGCCAAAGCGGAGCGAATCAATGAGTGCTTGTTTTTCATGATGTGTTATCTATGGATGTTTGTGTCCGTGTTTAGCGCTTTCTACGCAGGCAATGGTCCAGGGTTACATTCTTTTGAAAGTTTCCTGAATTGTCGCCGGTTTTTCCTGCATTTGACTTTCCGTCGTCGGCTTTTGTACGATTAGGAAATCCCAGGGTTATTTGAAAAGCCGACGAATCGAACCTTTTTCTTACACATGCGTACTAAGCCCCAAAAACCATCATTCACCTTTAAAGCAATACCGCACATGGACACATTGAACAAGACCATCAAGAAACTCAGCGATGACGAGTATCAACAACTCGTTGTCGAGGTTTCCGGCAACCGGAAGAACAAGCCTTTCATTGTTCTGGAGACTACGCGTCATAGGGATGTGGACGATTCTGAAATGATGGACATCCTTCAAGTCAACCCCAATGCATACTATACACTCAAATCAAGACTGAATTCCAAGATCGCCGGCATTCTCAGTAAAAAGGTGGAGAATCCGATCCAGGGTCTGTTGAATGAGGTGAGCAGGGTGCCGGCTCATCTGTTTGGCGGTAACCGTGATTTCTCCATACGTGCCTTGCGGGAACTTGAAAAGCAACTGATCGAATATGATTTGAATGCCGAGTTGATTCATGTCTACAAAACCCTTGCACAACTTAATCTGCATACGGAGGATTATGAATTCTACAATAAGAAATACCAACGCCATGTAGCCTATTCCTTGGCGGTTACGAAGGCTGAGGCGATTTTTTTCAATTATCTCAAAGACCTTGGCGCATATCAACTTACCGGTGAAAATGAGGCTTGGTTGCGCCTTACGGTCATGGAGCAGGAGCTCGAGAACATTTCGGAGTTGTATGATTCCCACCGCTTATATGTCATCCGTAATATCGTCGGACTATATTCGATGTTTAATGCTTCCGGTGCGGACGACGGACTACTCGCCAAGGCTGTTGAGGTTGACAATGTGCTGATGCGGATGAATGCGATCTTCGAGAAATATCCATTGGATACTTTTTATCAAAACCTGAAGTGTGCAGCTGACATCCTGCACTTTGAGTACCATGTGCGTACCGGTCAGCTTGCACGCGCCGAGCAATCCATGCAGCGAATTCATCACCTGTTACCTGTGCTATTGGATAAACATATCCTGAATTTTTTTGTGGTGCAATTCCTCCGTGGCAAAATGATGAAGTATCGTCAAGACGGTGTGCTGAACGACCTGGCCTGGGGCGTCGAAATGTATTCAACCCAGCTTGATCCCGATTCATGCGAATCGGCGCATGTGGTAGCCGTTTCCCGTTACCTGGCTTTGGTTCGCTTCTACGGGGGTGACTATTCCGGTGCAGCTCGAAAGATCAATGAGCTAAGGAATAAACTCCCTTTGAAGCAGTTCCTCTTTGCCGATCTGGATTCAAAAATATTTCAGGCGCTGCAGTATTGCATACTCGGCGACGATGGATTGTGTCATCAGGTGTTGTCAAGTATCAAAAGACAGATCAAAGACCGTGAAGAGGAATTCGCATCGATCCGTCCGGCAATGAAGCTGATCAAAACGGCTTTGAAGCCCGCTGATTACCGAAAGAAGGTCAAGCGTATCGCGGAAATGTGGAACGACTACCAATTCGAATATAAAGCGGCTTTCGACGTTCTGGGCCAACTGCGTATTGACGAAGCGGTCGTCAGGAAGATGAGCAATCCAATTAAATCGGATATGTAATTCTGAAAGGCAATAAAGAAAAGAGGGAGAGCCGGGACTTTGTGCCCGGCTTTTCAATTCAATTCAATTCAATGGCGTCCAGATACTTTTCGCTCAAAGGCTTGTTTACGTATTTGAAAACGTGGGGATTGGTGGAGGCCTTGTCGATATCCTCGGGGGAGATTGAAGACGAGAGTACCACTATTCTGGCAATATCTTTCAGTGAAGGGTCAAGGCTTTCAAAATCCTTCAGGAATTCAAATCCGTCACGGCCGGGCATGTTGAGGTCAAGAAAAATGATGCGGGGGAAATCGTCAGATGCTGTAAGACTTCTTAGGTAGGCTATAGCCTCGTCGGTCGAGGTTTTAACGATGACTTCTTCCGAGAAATGACTTGAACTGATCATCCGTTCGTTGATGAAATTGTCGATCTCATTGTCATCGATGAGAAGGACTTTTCGGAAACGGTTGGGTTTCATCAGAGGGGTGGCCTCAAAAAAAATTGTTTGGTGGTGATGGGCGGAATCGAACCGTCGACACAAGGATTTTCAGTCCTTTGCTCTACCAACTGAGCTACATCACCGTACTAATAGGCCGCAAAAGTAACCAATTTTCACGAATTGCAAGAATTCCGGTAAACACCTGCAAAATTTCTTGGGTCGTTCATTTAAGTGTGTTCAAATCAATCAACGTATTATTGCTCTATGGATTTGGTGATTGACATCGGGAATACCGCCGTCAAAACCGGTGTTTTTCAGGCAAAAACAACGGTTGAGACCTGTACTTTCAGTCCGGATGATGAAACCGGAGTGCTGAATTGGATAAAGAGGTTCGCAATCCAAAGAACCATCTGCTCATCCGTTGCCGAGGTCCCCGATTGTATTGGTAAGCTCCTTTCCGAACTGTCATCCGTTTTTTGGATGGGTCCTCATCTTCCGGTACCGGTAACCAACGCTTACGAAAGTCCTGCCACATTGGGCCATGACCGCTTGGCCAACGCTTGCGGTGCGTACTCACTCCATCCCGGAGATCCTGTCCTTGTGGTGGACCTGGGGACTTGTCTTAAGTTCGACTATGTCGACCGGGCAGGTGTTTACAGGGGAGGGAGTATAGCCCCCGGGTTGAACATGCGATACCGGGCTCTGCAGACTTTCACAGCGCGCCTACCCTTGCTTGATCCGAGGGAGGAAGTGGCTTTAATCGGTAATACGACGGAAGGGTCAATTGTATCCGGGGTTCAAAATGGGATGATTTGTGAAATGGAGGGTTTGATTGGTGAATACAGGTCCCTGGTAAATGACCTCAAGGTGCTTGTTACCGGTGGTGATGCGGGGTTTTTCATAAAAAGATTCAAAAGCAGCATCTTTGCCGTCCCTTCTCTGACCTTGATCGGTCTGCATGCTATACTCGAACATCAATTCATCCATGAAAAGTAGACGCTATCTCTTTCTCCCTCTGCTTTTCGCTTTTTCTGCGGTGCTCTCTCAAAATAGTACTGTTTCTCCCTATTCCAGGTTCGGTCCGGGCGACTTGCTCTTTAGTGGATTCTCCTGGCAGCGTGCCATGGGAAGTACCGGAATTGCCGCTTCCCCCTATGGCAAATTCAATTACCTGAATCCGGCAGCTTACGCCGGGGATACCCTCATGGATTTTGAATTCGGCCTTTTCGGAGAGCGTCTGACAAAGTCTCAAGCTGAAATTCAATCCACAGGACTCAACGCACGGCTCGACTATTTCTCACTCGCTTTTCCGATTGTCAGAAATCGTATGGGGATTGCCATCGGTTTCCTGCCCTACTCCGGCACAGGCTATGACGTCAATACATCTGCAGTTTTGGACAGTGCCAATTCCATGACAACGACCTACTCCGGGTCCGGAGGAGTGAACAGGTATTTCATCAGCACCGGACTACGAGTGCTGCCATCACTCACGATCGGACTCAATGCAGGATACCTGTATGGTTCATCCGATCAAAGCCGGTCAGTGGACTTCTCCTCCGACGTTTTTTTCGACACGCGTCTGAAGGAGACTACCACCCTCAGCGATTTTACATTCGAAGCGGGAGTCCTTTGGAAATTACCGGTGAAAACTGCTGCCAACAAGTTTAGTCTTGGTGCTACCTTCGGCATACCTTCTAAAGTAGACGGCGTTCGTAACGCGGTATGGGAAAATTACAAGAAGAATGGTTTTGGTATCCCCGTGGTCAAAGATACCATACTACTCAGGGAGGATGAGAGGGGTAATTCGGTATTCCCATTGCAGTTCGGCTTGGGAGCACAATTTTCCAAAGGTGATCAATTGATCCTTCAGGCCGATTTCCGTTTCCAGCAGTGGAGCAGCTATTCCTCTTTTGGAGAAAGCACCGGAAACTTGAAAGACAGCTGGAGGATCGCTGCCGGTGCTCAGTATCAGATCGATTCAAAATCGCCCACCTACCTGAAGCGGGTGCAATACAGGGCCGGTGTTTTCCATGGTGAGAACTTCCTGATGATCAGAGGCCAGAACTTGTCGGAAACAGGGGTTTCTTTCGGATTTGGTCTGCCCATGCGCAAAGCGTTTTTTTCCCAGATCAGCTTTGGATTTGAGTTTGGCCAGAGAGGGACACTCGAAAACGACCTGGTGCGTGAACGGTATCAGCGACTCGTTGTCGGACTTTCATTCAATGAGTTTTGGTTTCAGAAACGGCGTTACGATTGAGCAATCTCACCATTTCGTTACCCGGGCAAGGGGTGATTTCCTGCATGCGCAAAGTTTCTTTTTTATTACTTTTAGCGGTGTGGATGTTGGCTTCCTGTGAAAACAGCCCCGAGCAGATCGCCAAAGCCGGAAAACATCCCGAGTGGCCGGTTGAGACGATTCGTGACCTGGAAACCCTCTACAGCGACTCGGGTAAGGTAAAGGTTCGGGTTCGGGCTCCTTATTATACGAAGACCACCGGAAATCAAGTCATTACCGAATTGCCCGATGGAATACACATTGAGTTCTTCGACGAGAATATGCAGGTTGAATCCGAATTGCGTTCCCAATGGGCTGTTTACCGCGAAAACGAGCGGGTATGGGAAGCCAGGAAAGACGTGGTCGTCGTAAACCGAAAAGGGGAGCGGCTGAACACGGAAAAGCTCGTTTGGGATGAACGGAAGGAGCGACTGACCAGCGATCAGCATGTCAGGATTACCACCGCCGACGAGGTGATTTTCGGTGAGGGCTTCGAAGCCAACCAGGATTTCAGTAATTACCGTATCTTCAATGTGAAAGGACGGCTGACCATAAAAAAATAACCCCGATGCTCCGCGTACTGGAAACCGCTTGGCTTTTGATTGTCTTGATGGGACTTTCATTGGGTACTTTCAAGCTGGTCACAGAAACCATGGCATCCGCCCTATGGTTTTATTTGTTTACCTCGGTGGCTGTTGTTTTTTGGATCATCAGACGCAAGCAGAGGATCCGGGCTGAAAAAAGGCAAAGCAAAGGTTGATCCGCCGTTGGTGGTCTACATCCTCTGAGCCGAAGAAACGATCCCCAAAAGGGCTTTCG
>JAULUX010000146.1:0-17108 GCA_032111385.1 Bacteroidia bacterium | reverse complement strand
CATGGCTTTATTGGAGTTCAACCTCAACCGAAGTTTCAGCATTGCAGTTTTCGACGAATGGAACTACGGGAATGACGATCCCAAGAAACGCACACACTACTTCAACGGATTGCTCACTTACGTCAAAGGCGGTACCCGTATCAGTTGCGGCTGGGCCAGGCAACGGGCCGGATTGCTTTGCGTAGGAGGCGTCTGCCGATTCGTCCCCGCCAGCAACGGACCTACTGTGACGATCAGCAGCCGTTTTTAGTGGGATTCTTTTCACCCTTCTTAAATTTGATGTCATGAAATTCAAATTCCTGCACCCTACAATTCTTCGCATCCTGACACTGTCTGCCTTCTTTTTGTCAGCAGGTTGCGATGAGATCGAACCTCCATACGGCAACACGGGAAACGATCCGCTGCCTAACGACTCGGTCGTACGCAAAGTACTGATCGAGGATTTCACAGGACACAAGTGTCAGGCATGTCCTCTCGCTCATCGGGAAGCCTCCCGGCTACACGGACTTTTCGGAGACAGGCTCATCGTCATTGCCTTGCATGCGGACTTCTGGGCCTTACCGAGCCCTACAGGCGCTCCCTCATACACTTATGATTTCAGGAATCCTGTCGCCACACAGGTCGCTACCGATTTTAGTGTTTTGGGACAACCGTTCCCGAAAGGGATGGTCAACCGGATGATCAATCCCGGAACCGGATCCACCTGGGTGATGGACTGGGGCAGCTGGGAGGACCGTGTATCCGAATGGCTTGCATTGCCTGCGGATGCAGGGATCACGATGACCTCTACATACGACTCGGCCAGCAGAACCATCACGGCCGGTGTCAATATCAAAGCCTTGAACGCACTGAACCAGGATTGTGAACTGGCTGTTTACTTCATCGAAGACGAAATCATCAACTGGCAGAAGGATCAGACCGCAAGTCCGACCGACGTTTCCAATTACGAACACAATCACGTGCTGCGCGGCTCTCTGAACGGCACCTATGGCGAGAACATCGGTACCTTGCAGGCCGGCCAGGAACTGAGCCGTAGCTATTCCGGCACATTGACGCCTTCCGACGCAAATCCCGACAAGGTGAAGCTAGTTGCCATTTTGAGCAACTCAGTCACCAAAGAGATCATTCAGGCCGAAGAAGTCTCATTGAAGTAAATCCTTGTCACTCCGCCACCGGAGGAAAAACCCTGCCTCATGAAATCAAGGGCTTTTTACCTGGTCAACGCCATCACCCTTTATCGCGTACTGGCCGCACCATTCCTTGTTTTCCTCATCCTGAACGACCGGATCGATGTATTCAAATGGCTGTTGGGCATCAGCTTTTTTACCGACCTGATCGACGGTCAGCTCGCACGGAAATACAAGGTGGCGAGCCGCTTCGGAGCCTATATCGATTCGATCGGCGATGACCTGACTGTCCTGGCCGGAATTGCCGGTGTGTATTTTTTCAAGCCGGGATTCCTCCACGAACAAAAGACCTGGATCATCGTGATGGTCGCGCTATTCTTCCTGCAGATTATTCTGGCCTTGATACGCTACCGCCGAATTTCCAGTTTCCATACTTTGTTCGCGAAGATGGCAGCCCTGCTTCAAGGCAGCTTTCTTATTCTGCTTTTCTTTATGGAAGAACCCTTCATGGCGCTTTTCTACCTGGCTTCAATCGTCACCATACTGGATTTGGTCGAAGAGATTATTCTTGTTTTCCTATTGAAAGAATGGAGATCCAATGTCAGAGGGATTTACTGGATAATGAGGGAAGGCAAGACCGGCGTCTGACAGAGGGGTTGATGCAAATCATATCCACTTCAAATCAAGTCATTGCCATGACCTGGTGAAGGACCTTAGTTTTGCCTTCATCGTATGAAATCAGAACTCGTCCACATACCTGTGACCGGAGGCTTTCTGACTGGAAACCTGGTGTTGCCCGATGACCCCACCGCATTGGTCATCTTTTCCCACGGAAGCGGCAGCAGCAGATTAAGTCCGCGGAACTCATTCATCGCCAAAGGCCTTCAGGAGGCCGGTATGGCCACCTTTCTTTTCGACTTGTTGACGGAAAGGGAGGATGAAGAACTCGTGAGCCGCTTCAACATTGACCTGTTGAGCGGGCGTTTGATTCTTGCCACCATTCAACTTCGAAAGGATCCACGGTTGAATCATCTTCCGTTAGGGTACTTCGGTGCGTCCACCGGTGCGGCCTCGGCCCTGCACGCAGCAGCCTGGCTTCCGGATACGGTCAAGGCCGTGGTTTCCAGAGGAGGACGGCCTGATCTGGCAGAAGTGTATTTGAACGATGTCAAAGCGGCTACACTTCTTATTGTTGGTGAAAAAGACGAGGAAGTCCTGCAAATGAACCGGAGTGCATTGGAAATGCTAACCTGTGAAAAATCGCTTCAAGTGGTGAAAGGTGCCAGCCACCTTTTTGAAGAGCAGGGTACACTTGAACAGGTTCAGGAGCTGGCCGCGGATTGGTTCTCGGCCCATCTTGTCAATTCCATGACCACCCCGACCCATGCCTGATGATTTTCTTTTCGCAGACAGGGAGGAAGCCGCGCTGTTGTTAAGCAAACGGCTGACCGGTTACCGCGGGAGCGATGCCGTTGTGTTCGCTGTTCCCCGTGGAGGAGTCCCCATCGGTGCTGTCGTTGCCCGAGAACTCGACTTGCCTCTTGAAGTGGTGCTGGTCAAAAAACTAGGGCACCCGGTCAATCCTGAATTTGCCATTGGTTCAGTATCCCTCCGCAACGTACGGATCGAACGGATTTCGCCGGACATAAGCCGTGAGTTCATTCGACAAGAGACTGAACGTTTACAGCAGGAACTTAAACGAAGACATCAGCTGTTCACTTCCGGTCGAAAATTAATTCCGGTGAAGAACCGGCGGATCATTTTGGTTGATGACGGGATCGCGACCGGCAGTACTTTACTGGCCGCGGCGGCAGACTTGCGTGAATCGGGTGCGTCAGAAATCGTAGTCGCAGTCCCGGTGGCTCCGCCCGGCGCCGCAGGAATGTTCCGGAAAATATGCGACGACTACATCGTACTGTACGAACCCCGTGATTTCGGAGGAGTAGGACAATTCTACGCCGACTTCAGACAAGTCACCGATGAAGAAGTCGTGGACACTTTGAAATCCTACTGGAATCGCGCGAAAGTTCCATCCTGAACAGATTCACAGCAGCCTGTTGATTACTTTCCTGCACAACAAACCGTTTCGTATAGTTCAGGGTTAGTTTTGATATCGGATTTTATAATCTCTTTTTTCAGCAGTCATCCCGAAACCGGCGGAGACCCCGAATCGCCCAGCAAACGATGAACTGCACCATGAAACTCCCCTTCCAAACCAGGCTATAGGTGCCGCGGCACCTTCGTATCTGCACCAGGCAGAAGCATTTGCTATTGCAAAACCTTCTGCAGGAACTGCCGCAGCCCCAGTGCGGCCCAGCATCCCATTTATCTAAAAAATAAAAACACAACCATGAAAAAACCCGTTCAAACCCTCTTCTGCAGCACCCTTTTCCTCCTCGGGCTTCTTTTTATCAGCGAACAGATCCATGCCCAAAGCAGCCAACGTATCCGTGTCATTTTCGGCACCAGGGTACACCCCACCTCCGATGGGAAGGGATGCGAAGGTGAAAAAGGCATCTGTTTCATCATCATCTGGAGAGACCAGTCGAGATTAACCTCGGAGGGTACCGCTGAAATCCAGGAAGTCGATGGTAAGATCCTGTTGAACATCCTACAGGATCCCGATCCGGCACTGGATTTCGAAAACACGTTTTACGTGTACGAGGACAAGGAGATCCCCGCCGATATCGCCCAGGAGATGGGCTACAGCAGCATCACCATCAAACGGGGGGAATACCGGCTTGACAAAAACAAGAACCGTCTTGGAAGCGTTCTTCTGAATGCCGATTTCCGCTACTAAACCATGTAGGCCGGTGGTGCTGCACCAGGTGCCACCGGCTTCATATAAACCAGAACCACCAGAAAATGGAACATAAAAGCCACCTGCTGCTACGGATCTTCTTCATCGCTATTCTGGGACTTGCCTTCTCCTCCTGCCAAAAAACCGTCTCAATCCTCGTAGGGTTCAGGCAACCACATGTGCTGACTGAAAAGGAGCATGTTCGATTTCTTAAAAAAATGAATGCAGATCCCACCAGCGCCTATTCCATAGACTCCACCTATTTCAAAATGCTGAACATGGAGGACACTGTAAATTTCATAGCGGAAAAGAAAAACCACTACCAGCCTATACAATCCATCTACTACGGCCATGGAAACCAACCGGAAAGCTGGATCATCAATTGCTACACACAGGGGTTTCCAAACCTCAAGTGGAACGGAGACGGTAAATTCGGCAGTTTTCCGCCGAAAGCACCAACCCCGCTCGACACTTTGGTATCCTTCGACCGTCTGTTTGAGCACGCCAAACCACTAAAATCGGGCTCCAGGGTGGCGTTCAAGACAGGTCCGGAACAACCCTATACGGTAGTCCTTTGCTGGAACCGCATGATGTTCCGGCAATGCAAACGACTGAATCAGCTCGTTCAATCCAATCTCAAAGAAACCGGCAAGCCCTACCGGTTGTTATACATCAACAACGATGCGCTGTTTTCCGACAAGGAAATAACGGGGAAATGAACGGCAGGGCCTGATTTTCTTACTTTTGCGGCGCTTCGCTGATTGCCTTAACTTGCGCGGACAGCCAATACGAAATCGATATGCCACAAGACCGTTTCCAGGGACACGATTACTTTCAGATGGATGAACTCCTCACCGAAGAGCACCGCCTCGTGCGCGACTCGGTAAGGGAATGGGTAAAGCGTGACGTCTCCCCGATCATTGAAGACTATGCACAACGTGCCGAGTTCCCCAAGCAGATCCTGCAGGGATTGGCCGGCATCGGCGCATTTGGTCCTTACATTCCCGTTGAATATGGCGGAGGTGGAATGGATCAGATCTCCTACGGACTGATCATGCAGGAGATCGAGCGGGGGGATTCGGGTGTACGATCCACCGCTTCGGTACAAAGCTCTTTGGTCATGTATCCGATTTTTAGCTTCGGATCGGAGGAGCAAAAACAAAAATACCTTCCCAAGCTGGCCAGCGGTGAGTTTATGGGCTGTTTCGGCCTGACCGAACCCAACCACGGGTCGAATCCGGCGGGCATGTTGACCCACTATACCGATGCCGGCGACCATGTGATCCTGAACGGTGCCAAAATGTGGATCAGCAATGCTCCCTTCGCAGATATCGCCGTGGTTTGGGCCAAGGATCCGGAGGGAGTCATTCGCGGGCTGGTGGTAGAACGCGGCATGGACGGATTCTCCACCCCCGAAACCCACAACAAATGGTCGCTGCGGGCCAGTGCCACCGGAGAGCTGGTATTCGACAACGTCAAAGTCCCCAAGGCCAACATCTTCCCCGGTGTGAAAGGACTGAAAGGTCCGCTGAGCTGCCTCAACTCCGCCCGATACGGCATCGCCTGGGGAGCCATCGGGGCCGCCATGGATTGTTACGATACGGCTTTGCGCTACAGCAAGGAGCGGGTCCAATTCGGACGTCCCATCGGAGGCTTTCAGCTGCAGCAAAAGAAGCTTGCAGAAATGATCACCGAAATCACCAAAGCCCAGTTGTTGACCTGGCGCCTGGGAGTATTGAAAAACGAAAACCGGGCTACGCCTGCACAGATCTCCATGGCCAAGCGGAACAACGTCAACATGGCCTTGCAGATCGCACGCGAAGCCCGACAAATGCTCGGAGGAATGGGCATCACCGGAGAATATCCCATCATGCGCCACATGATGAATCTGGAAAGCGTCATCACCTACGAGGGCACCCACGACATCCACCTGCTCATCACCGGAATGGATGTCACGGGATTGAATGCCTTTAACTGATACCGAGCCGAAATAAACTTGAAAAGCCCGATTGCACTGCAGTCGGGCTTTTCAGTTCAAACAAAACGTATTTATCAGGAATAGTTGGAATCCCAGCCATTGAACAACTCATTCAAAAAGGTGTTCTCAGCAGGACTCACCACTTTATCGGCAGCCACCAGCTTCACAGCGAAATCAAGAAAATGGGTCCGATCCTCCGGCGTGGAATCCTTATAGAATTCATCCATCATCCTGTTGAAGTGAATGGGGTAATCGGATGGATCCATGGCGCTGAGGATTTCCATCTCCTGATCCAGATCGATTCTGGATGGAAAGCTCTCGATAAGGTAATTTTTAATGACTAAATCTTCCTTCCTGTTGAATTGATGATCGACAGCGGAAAGTATCATAAGGAGGTGATATCCGGCAATGGCTTTGTTCATGGTTATCTGAAATAGCTTGGCACTAAGGTATCTGACAACATGTTCCCCTAAAATGAAATTTGATTGAAAAATGGCCCGGACTAATGAGAATCATACACTTGGATGACGCGATGAGTGGACAACCCATCTCCTTCGTGCACCTGTGGTGCACGGGGTTTTTTCAATTTAAATCCACCTGCAAGCACGCTTGACGCTTTATCCAGATTACCGCGGTTGCAAACGCAACCACGGTGATCTGGAGGGGGGGGGTGCTCAAATGCTCATCCCCTTCGTGCACCTGTGGTGCACGGGGTTTTTTCAATTTAAATCCACCTGCAAGCACGCTTGCGTGGATTTAAATTGAAAATCCCCCACCGGTTACCCGGTGGGGGATGAACACTTGAGGTCGCGAGCAGATTCGAACTGCTGTACAAGGTTTTGCAGACCTCTGCCTAGCCACTCGGCCACGCGACCAATGGGTGCGAAGGTAGTGAATTTTCAGTCTTCAAACCGACGATGGTTTTAAAACGGACGCCGGACAGGAAGGTTTCATTTATTCTAAATAGGGCGCTTTTAAGGCAATACTCCCGTGTATGCAGACCCGGTTTATCTGGAAAAGCTAATTTTATTGAATTGTATCTCACATCTGTGAATCGTTTACCTGCACTGCTGATTGTTGGGGCCCTGGTGATTTTCGCCTTGTCCAATACTTCCTATGCAGAAAAAAATGAAATAGACAGCCTTAAAATGAGGGTTGCTAAAACGAGAAACGATACCAGCAAAGTCTTTGCAATCCTCGATCTCAGCAGAGCTTTTCTCAGCGACGACCCTACGGAATCAATTCGACTTGCGAACGAGGCCTTGAAATTGTCATTGTCACTCCGTTTTCCACGTGGGATTGCGCTTGCAGAAAAGGGGCTTGGACTATCCTATTATACCAAAGGCGATTACCTGGAAACACTGGAACACTGGAACCGGTCAATCGATGTTTTTGACTCTATCGGCGACCAACAAAGCGTGGCAAATATCCTGGGGAATTTAGGTTCGGTATATTATCAGCAAGGTGATGATGCCAATGCGCTCGAGCACGATCTCAGAGCCATGAAAATTGCTGAAACGCTTAACGACACACTTCGGATAGTAACCAGTTGTATTAATATCGGAGCGGTTTATTTCCATAAGCAAGCCACGCATGATAAATCACTCGCTTTTTGGTACAAAGCACTCCCTCTCAGCATCCTGATCGACGACAAGGATGCCATTGGAACCGTGAGTGTCAACATCGGAGAACTCTTCCTGGAGGACGGGGTGCTGGATTCGGCCTTGATTTATTTCAAAAAGTCCATTGAAGCCTTCGACAATTCACCAAACCTCCCTTATGCATTGATTAATGCCGGAAAAGTGTTTGCACAACGACGCGATTTCACTAAGGCCCTTGATTACCAGAAGCGCGCGTTGGATTTTGCTTTGAAACTCGACTCCAAAAGTGATATCACCATAGCATTGGTCAACATTGCAAACACGCAATTTGAAAGTGGTGATGTAAAATCAGCATTATCCAACTTTCAAAAAGCAGAGAAGATCGCTGTTGAAACAGGATCAAATTATGAATTGAAAGAATCCTACCAGGGTCTCGCCAAAACCTATGCAAGACTGACGGACTACAAGCGCGCATACCAGTATCAGGATTTGTTGATCGGCATCAAAGACACCCTCTTTAACCTCGATATTGAAAAAAAACTGGGCACACTTCAGTTCACCTTCGATATCGAAAAGAAAGAATCCCAGATCAACCTGTTGACCAAAGACCAGGAAATAAAAGCCCAGGAGATCAAACGGCAAAAACTGGTGCGTAACGGATTCATCGGTGGATTCGCGGTGGTTCTTCTCTTTGCCGGCGTATTTTTCTCACAACGAAACCGAATTGCAAAAGAGAAAAAACGCAGTGACGAACTCCTGCTGAACATCCTGCCGGAGGAAACCGCCGAGGAACTGAAAGCCACCGGAAGCGCTAAAGCGAAAAGCTTCGATTCGGTGACGGTGATGTTCACTGATTTCAAGAATTTCACGCAGGCCAGTGAGATCCTGACTGCAGAGGAGCTCGTAGCGGAGATCAACCGGTGTTACTCGGCCTTCGATTCCATCATCACGAAATACGGCCTCGAGAAAATCAAGACCATTGGCGACAGTTACATGTGTGCGGGAGGACTTCCGGTTTCCAACACTTCTCATCCGGTCGATATGGTAAAGGCTTCACTGGAGATCCTGTCTTTTATCGAGGAGAACAAGAAAAAACGGATCGATGCGGGATTGCCCTATTTCGAGCTAAGACTGGGCATCCATACCGGCCCGGTGGTCGCAGGGGTGGTCGGATCTAAAAAATTCGCTTACGATATCTGGGGCGATACGGTCAACACGGCATCGCGTATGGAGAGCAGCGGCGAAGTCGGAAAAGTCAATATCAGCGAATCAACTTATAGTCTGGTCAAAGAGAAATTCGCTTGCACCTCCCGCGGCCACATCCAGGCCAAGAACAAAGGGGAGATTGCGATGTACTTCGTCGAAGGTGCAAGGGCTTAAAATCCAACCTTGATGTAAGACCACCCTTCCTCCTGCCGGGTAATGAGGTGCACTTGCCCAAAAGCGACGAAATCCAGACCCAAAATCAACTTGTCCTTTTCAATTTTCCTTTGCTTCAATGTGTTTTCGCAGACGATGAAACGTACCCCTTTTTCGCGCGACAGGGATATCGCCTTGACCTGAGTCGCCCTGTCCCGGACGACCATGTCCACCCCAGGACCAAGCAACAACACCTCGATAGCAACCTCCGCACCCCAATACTCTTTCAAGGCGTTCAGTTGATTGATCAATCCTTTGTGCACAAGGGTGTCAGACGAACTCATCTGCATGATCACCTTGTGTGCCGGGAGAGGGGCTTGCTGTTGGGCAAATCCCTGAAAACCACTGAACAGGATCAGGAAGAGGATTAGTTTTTTCATCATCAGGTCAGTTTTATGAAAAACGAAATCAAGCGGGCTTTTTTTCTTCCTGTTTCTTTTTTCGGTCAGATGCCGCTTTTTTAATCGGTCCGAAGGGGCCGAATTTGTGTTGTTGTTCGCTGTACTTATCTGCGAATGGCCCGAATGGATGATCGAACGGTTTTTTACCGATGTCCGGCCAATCGCCTGTCAGGTCCTTGACAGGACGCGGCCGGGAGTTGACAAAAGCGGCGATGTCCCAGGCTTCCTCGTCCGAGAGCTGAGGCTTATCGTGGGTTGCACCAAGCGGCATGTTGGCTTTCACATAGCCTGCGAAACGTGACAAGCGGTAAAGGCCGGCTCCGGTATTGTAGCTATTGGGTCCCCATAACGGTGGGTATTGGTAGCCCAATCCCTCCGCACCGGCAATTCCTTTCCCCTCGAGTCCATGGCAAGTGACGCACTTGGCTTCGTAAAGCACTTTCCCTTTCTCCGGATCGGCAGGTCGATCCAGCAAAGCAAGTTCAACGAGTCCCGCACCTTCCGGTGTCTCCCCCTTCGGCACTTCTGAACCCACCCAGGTGATATAAGCCACCATCGCACGCATTTCCTTGCTGTCATCTGCAAGTGCCTTACCATTGAGGGAACGCTGAATGCAATCGTTGACGCGTTTTTCGATGGATTCGATTGAACCGGAGCGTGCACGGAACTTGGGATAGGTGGAAGCGACTGCACTGTAATTGTTTCCGTAAACGCGGGTGCCTGCATCGAGGTGGCAGTTCTGGCAATTCATGCCGTTGGTGATCTGCGCCACGCTTCCCTTGGGTCCCAGATACCGGGCGGTGGCAGCGATCAGGTCGCGACCGTAGTGTACCTCTTCGGATTCATTTGAAATATCAGGTGCTGTCCAATATTTTTTTGCAGGTTTTTCCGGCGCTTTCGGTTTGGCTTCAGCCTGCTCAGCGGTCTTGAAACGGAGTAGGTCCTGCACTTTCCTGAGGCCGTCCCCGCTCAAGGCCACAACCACGAGTATACCTGCCACAAACAGCAAACAAACCGATATCAGTGCACGGGTGACTGCGGTTAATTCCTTTCGAAGCCGAGCGTGTTCGTGGTTATCCATTCATTCAGGTTTTAACGGAATTCGTAGGTGGTGCCTTGCAATTGGGTCAGTAAGGTAGGTGGAAAATCGGTTGCGGTGGCCCGGTTTTCAAGCTTCGGAGAAACCACCTTCTTTTCCTTCAGGTATTCTTCGATGACGTCGTGCATGAGCATACCCAATCTGCGTGGCGACTTCACGTGTTCGATTCTGCACAGGGTGTCGTCGGGATCTCCCTCCCTTTCGCAGGCGACCACACTGTATTCCTTGTTCGGATCAAGGGGCTTGCCTTTGATCTTGACCCAGTTCACACGCTTCCCGAATTCGTTGTTGATGGTGAAGTTGACCTGCATGCCTGCAAACCGGACGAACCATCCGCCGAAGCGCTTGGCAGGATCCTTGGCAAATGCGTTTTGCAATTCCTTCTCCAGCCAATCGCGTAGCTGCTCACCCGTTACCATTCCGGTCTTGGCCTCACTGTCCACCGGAAGCATGTTCCAGAGGAACTCCCTGGTGATGGCGGCCTTTCCGGTGGTGGGATCCACATTTAAAGGCTGACAGAAACGAAAACCGTTGCTGAGGGCGATATCGGGTTTGAATTTCCACATCATGGCATCCGTAAGCAGGTTGTCCATGGGTGTCTCCATGACGAAATAGCGCACCAAAGGTGTACTGGAATATCCCAAGACTTGCGAGAGGTCCTTTTCGAAGGGAGCGGCAACCGCTTTGACTTTCTTGTCCAGTTCGGGATCGGCCGGATACTTATCGGGATCGACATCGAGCAGTTTGTAGTCGAAGGATTTGAGTTTCCCCTCTTCCACCACCAATTCAAGCTTGCCCATGAACGACCCGAAGGCGCCACACTCGATCACCCTGGTGTATTTGCACTGGATGGCTTCCCGGACACGCTCGTGGGTATCGGCACCGAGAATGAAATCCACACCTTCACATACCGGGTTGTTTCCAAGGCCCACCTGCTGAGCCAGGCCCATGTGGGTGACCAGCATCACCAGATCACAACCTTCCACTTCGCGCAGGTATTTCACATACCGGGCGACATTCTTATCGGCGTGGGCGAAACGGATGCCCGCGCTGTATGCCGGCGACTGCCGTTTGGGGATCAGGTGGTCGGTATAGCCGATGAAACCAAGCTTCACTCCCTGAATTACTTTGATCCAGTACGGTTGATAGATCAACTCACCATTGGTTTCATCTTGGGTGTCGTGCCACATGTTGGCGCAGATCTTGGCCGCGGTGCTGTGACCCATGTCGAGAAGCATCCGCTTTTTCTTGTACACCACCTCCCAGTTGCCCGGAAGCATGAGGTCGTACTGCATGTCGTTGAAAAGAGGGATCAGCGCATCGCCCTCGGTCAATGAAGCAACCGCATGTCCGTGGTAGAAATCCCCTCCGTCGATCAGGATCGTAGTCGAGGGATTCTTACTCCTGTACGAGTTGATCATGCTCTTGAGGACAGCGAGTCCACCCCTTTTTCGGTACACCGGGCTGTTATTCTCCCAAAAGAACTCATCGTGGGTATGCAATTGGGCGTGGATGTCGGAAGTATAGAGGATGGTGATGTTCACCGGTCCGGCAGGAACAGGATCAGATTTGGAATCGAACTGAACTCCGGTCACTTCGGGACTTTGACCTTCTGCGCGGTTCAACACCCAGGGTGTGGTTGCAGCAACAAGTCCCAGTGCAGCCGATTTGCGCAGGAAATCGCGGCGGGAGTTACCGGAAGTATTCTTGTTTTTTTTCATGTGAAATCAGTGTGGCAGTTTGTCGCGGAAGTAACCGTACACCCATGTACCGACAACTGCACTAAGCAAGGTGACGATGATGGCCGTGGCTCCGTATCCGATTTGAGCGAACAGCGGTCCGGGACAAGCTCCGGTGATAGCCCAGCCCAAACCGAAGAGCAGTCCGCCATAGATATTCCCCTTGTTGAATTCCTTCTTAGGAATGACCACCGTCTCGCCCTGAATGGTTTTGAGGTCGAAACGGCGGATGATCCAGACGGATAACATGCCGACCATCACTGCGCTGCCGATCACTCCGTACATGTGGAAGGACTGCAGGCGAAACATTTCCTGGATGCGGAACCAGCTGATGATCTCGGCTTTGACGAAGATGATGCCGAACAGTACACCGATGACCAGGTATTTCAGGTTCGAGGTCCAGGGCTGATCGATCCGGCTTTCGTTGACACACATGGTGTCCTGCTCACGGACATGAAGGTCTTTTTCCGAATCGGAAGTGAATGGTTTTACAGAAGATTGATTCGTGCTCATGGTCGTATTATAAAGCGAGAATAAATGGAAGAATGAGGTTGGCCATCAGAAATCCGCCGGCCATGAAACAGCAAGTGGCTACCAACGAGGGCCATTGCAGGGAGGAAAGTCCCATGATGGCATGACCACTGGTACAACCTCCGGCCCAACGGGTACCGAAGCCGACTAAAAACCCACCGACGACCATCATCATGAATCCCTGGAGCGTGAGCAGGTTCTCCCAACTGAAAACCTGCACAGGCACCAGGCCGCTGTAATCGTTGATGCCATAGCTGCTCAGTTCGGAAGCAAGGTCAGGGTTTATCTCAACGGCAGCAGGGTTGGACAAAACCAGCGAGCTGATTACGCCACCCAGAAATACACCGGTGACAAAAAAGAGATTCCAGGCCTCCTTCTTCCATTCGTAATGGAAAAACGGGATTTTAGCCGGCAGACAAGCCGCACAGATGTGTCTCAGGGAGGAGCTGATCCCGAAAGTTTTGTTCCCGATGAGCAGAAGAGCCGGGACGGTTAACCCGATCAATGGGCCCGCCACGTACCAGGGCCAGGGTTCGCGAAGTGTTTCAAGCATGGTTTTCAGTGTATTTTGGATGTAATGAGCAGGATGAAGGTCGGAATTTGCAAACATAACTGCCGATCGGGTCCTTACCCGGCAACTTTTGTTACCAAAATGAAATAGCCATGACCAGCAGGGACAACCATGAATGGGTCAAAGCAGCGGTTTCGCTGAAGCAAACCAAGGCCTTGTCAAAAGTGTTATTTGAGGCGAAAGTCGATGCAAATTTGAACTACTTTTGACCCCGCTATGGGCGTAACCGCTTTGCTCATCCTGACACTTGCCGCGATTGTCTTTTCGGCCGGCGGCATCCTGGTATCCAGGATGTTCGTGAAGGGATCCTTCAACCCACGCAAAGGCCAGCCTTACGAGTGCGGTGTTCCAACCATTGGCGGAGCCTGGCTGCAATTCCAGGTGGGCTACTACCTCTTCGCCCTCATCTTCCTCATTTTCGATGTAGAGTTGTTATTTCTGTACCCCTGGGCCGTCGTAGTCAAGGAAATCGGATGGTTCGCGTTCATCGACGTGTTGATTTTCTTCCTCATTCTTTTCATGGGATTCCTCTACGCCCACAAAAAAGGAGCATTGACATGGATGTAACACAAGGAAACAAACCCTTTCCGGGACAAGTGCACGAAATTCCCGGCGGAGGCGTGATGCTGAGCAAGATCGACGATGTCATCAACTGGGCGCGTTCGAATTCCCTTTGGCCACTCACCTTCGCCACCAGCTGCTGCGGCATCGAAATGATGTCGGCAGCCGGAGCCAAATACGATTTCTCCCGCTTCGGTTTCGAAGTGGCCAGGGCCACCCCCCGCCAGGCGGACGTCATCATCATCGCAGGGACCATAGTGAATAAGATGGCCCCTGTGCTGAAGCGCCTGTACGACCAGATGGCCGACCCGAAATATGTGATCGCCATGGGTGCCTGCGCCATCAGCGGAGGACCTTTTTTCTACAATACCTACTCTGTGGTGAAAGGAGCCGACCACATCATACCGGTTGACGTGTATGTGGCCGGTTGTCCTCCTCGACCCGAAGCCCTGCTACACTCCCTTCTGGCCTTGCAGGAAAAAATCCGTAGCGGGATGACCCGTGAGCAAATCCGCGAAAACAAACCCGTTTAACCGAAATCGCGGATGACCAACGAAGAATTGAAACAGAAGATCGGGGAAATCCTTCCGGATGCCGCCTTTGAAGAAGGCACGGAATGGACAACATTATCCTGTGGTCCCGAAGGATTTCTGGATTTTGCCGCACGTTTGAAAAAGGAGAGTGACCTGCACTTCGACTACCTGTTCTGTCTTACCGCGGTGGACTGGAAGACGCACCTCACGGTCGTCTATCATTTTACATCCACCGTGCATCGCCATAGCCTGGTGGTCAAGGTCAAGCTGGACCGCAGCCAACCCATTGTAGAAAGCGTCACGGGTTTGTGGAGAACCGCTGAATTCCACGAGCGCGAGGCGTATGACCTGATGGGCATCACCTTCAACGGGCATCCCGACCTGCGCCGTCTTTTCCTGACACCCGAATACGAAGGATTTCCATTACGGAAAGACTTCGAGGACCCCATCAACATGATCAAACTCTGAGTATGCTCGAACAGATCGGAACGACAGACCAGGGTGACATGATCATCAACGTGGGACCCCAGCACCCCTCGACGCACGGGGTACTGCACCTGGTCATCACCCTGAACGGGGAGACCGTGAAAAAGGTGGAACCACACCTCGGTTATATCCACCGGTCCATCGAAAAGATGAGCGAGAGCCTCAGCTACCGGCAGTTCATTTACGTGACCAGCCGTATGGACTACCTCTCGTCTCACATCAATAATCATGCTTGCGCACTTTGTGTGGAGAAAGGCCTGCAGCTGGAGATCCCCCAGCGGGCGCAGGTCATTCGCGTGTTGCTCGACGAGTTGACACGATTGGCTTCACACCAGTTGTGGTGGGGCGCTTTGGCCATGGACCTGGGAGCCATGACCCCGTTTTTCTACGCTTTCCGTGAAAGGGAGATGATCAATGAGATCATGGAAGACACCTGCGGAGCGCGTTTGACCATGAATTACATCGTTCCCGGCGGACTGATGATGGATCTCCATCCCGATTTCCAGCGCAAGGTGAAGGAGTTTCTTCGGTTGTTCAAATCGAAGATCCACGAATACGACGAGCTTGTCACCGGCAATGTGATTTTCCAGAGCCGTACGCAAGGTGTGGGTGTCATCAGTAAAGAGGATGCCATCTCCTTCGGTTGCACCGGACCGACCGGACGCGGTAGTGGTGTCAGCTGCGATATACGCAAGCTTTACCCCTACGAAGTGTACGACAAGGTGCAGTTCGATGAGGTGCTGGAGCACGGGGGCGATTCCTGGTCACGCTACAAGGTCCGCATTGGTGAGATGGTACAAAGCATGCGCATCATCGAACAGCTGATCGACAATATCCCCGAAGGCGATCACCAGGCCAAGACCAAGGCCGTACTGAAATTACCGAAAGGCGAATTCTACACCCGTGTAGAAACCGCCCGTGGTGAATTCGGCGTCTATATCATCAGTGAAGGGGGTACCACTCCTTACCGCATCAAATACAGATCACCCGGATTCTCCAACCTCAGCGCCCTCGACCACATGGCCCGCGGAGGGAAGATCGGCGACCTGATGGCCACCATGGGTACGCTCGATCTGGTGATTCCGGACATCGACAGGTGATTCCATTGCAGTAAAGTCCGACCGCACCCGGAACTAAACGGTGCGCAGTAACGAAAACAATGAGTCTCGAACAACTGACCGACAGCATTCAGGCCTGGCTGACACAGACACTGGGAAGTCCCTGGGACTACATCGCCCAGAGCGTGTTGGTCGGCATATCGGCCATCACTTTGTTCGCCCTCCTGGGGCTTCTGCTCGTTTACATGGAGCGGAAAGTCGCTGCCTTCATGCAGATACGTCTTGGACCGAACCGCGTGGGACCCAAAGGCATTTTCCAGACCACCGCCGATACTTTGAAACTCGTGATGAAGGAGGGACTGACTCCGGACGGAGCCGATAAGCTGCTCTTTAATCTGGCACCATTCATCGTCATGATCGCTGCGATGTTGCTGCTTGCACCCATCGCCTTTGCCCGCAATTTCCAGATCTGGGACATCAACATCGGTGTTCTTTACCTCGCCGCTGTTTCATCTGTGGCCGTGATCGGTATCCTGATGGCCGGTTGGTCGAGCAACAACAAGTATTCGCTGCTGGGCGCCATGCGAAGTGCAGCACAGATCGTCAGCTATGAATTGTCGGCAGGCCTTTCCATCCTCACCATCATCGTACTCGCCGGCGACCTGCGCATCAGTGAGATCATCGCCTCGCAGCAAACCGGCTGGTGGATCCTCAAGGGCCATATCCCCGCCCTGATCGCCTTCGTGGTGTTCATGATCGCACTCACGGCCGAGACCAACCGCGCGCCCTTCGACCTCGCTGAAGCGGAATCCGAACTCACTGCCGGATTCCACACCGAGTACTCGGGAATGAAATTCGCCCTGTTCTTCCTGGCCGAATACATCAACATCTTCATTGGCTGTGCCATCGGCGCCACGCTCTTTTTCGGCGGATGGATGCCCTTCCACCTCGGCGACTGGGAAGCCTTCAATACCGTGATGGATTACATCCCGTCGTCCATTTGGTTCCTCGGCAAGACCTTGTTCCTCATCTTCGTGATCATGTGGTTCCGCTGGACCTTCCCCCGCCTGCGCGTGGACCAGCTGCTGAACCTCGAGTGGAAATACCTTCTTCCCATCAGCATGGTGAATCTGCTGGTGGCTACCCTAATCGCCATCACGGGCTGGCATTTCTAACCCATGTTCCTCAAGAAGTACTTCAACGA
>JAULUX010000145.1:0-7589 GCA_032111385.1 Bacteroidia bacterium | reverse complement strand
CTAAGTCCGGGTTCTTTTTGCTTCAATTCCAGGGCTGAAAAAAGCCCGACCAGGCCTCCCCCGATGATCAGTACATCGCAGGAGCCGAAATGGGTGCTTTTCTCCCAATAACTTAATTGAAACGAACCTGCCTGTTCCATTCAGATACGAAAATAGCACTCCCCTGCCCTGCCCGACTGCTCCCGGGCGAAGAAATACTCGCTATTTTTGCACGCTTAAAACATCGACTATGGGTCTCAAGTGCGGAATTGTCGGATTGCCTAATGTGGGAAAGTCCACCCTGTTCAATTGCCTGTCGAATGCCAAGGCCCAGGCCGCCAATTTCCCGTTTTGCACCATCGAGCCCAACCTGGGTGTGATCACCGTACCCGACGAGCGTCTGAACACGCTGGAAAAGTTGGTGAAGCCTCAGAAAACGGTACCCACCACGGTGGAGATTGTCGATATCGCCGGATTGGTGAAAGGGGCATCCAAGGGCGAAGGGTTGGGGAACCAGTTCCTGGCCAATATCCGCGAGACGGATGCCATCCTCCACGTATTGCGCTGCTTCGACGATCCGAACGTCGTCCACGTAGACGGTCAAGTGAATCCCGTACGCGACAAGGAAACCATCGACTTCGAATTGCAGCTTAAGGACCTGGATACCCTTGAAAAGCGGATGCAGCGCATCGAGAAAATCGCAAAGGTGGGTGCCGACAAGGACGCCAAAAAGACCTACGAGGTGTATCAGGTGTTAAAGCAGACGCTCGAGAAGGGTCAATCGGCCCGATCCGCTCCACTCAGTGAAGACGATTGGAAAATCGCGGCTGACCTTTGGTTATTGACTGCTAAGCCTGTTCTCTACGTATGCAATGTGGATGAAGGCTCGGTGGTCAATGGGAACAAGCATGTAGATGCCGTGCGTGAAGCCGTGAAAAATGAAAACGCTGAGATCCTGGTCATCGCTGCTGCCATCGAAGCCGACATCGCGGGGCTTGACAGCTACGAAGACCGTGCTGCATTCCTCACCGACCTGGGACTCACCGAATCGGGTGTAAGTAAACTCATCAAAGCCGCTTACCGCCTGCTCAACCTGCGCACCTACTTCACTGCAGGTGAGAAGGAAGTCCGTGCCTGGACCATCCACGAAGGCGACACGGCCCCACAGGCCGCCGGTGTGATCCATACCGACTTCGAAAAAGGGTTCATCCGTGCCGAAGTGATCCATTACGACGATTACGTCAAACTCGGCTCGGAGCATGCCTGCAAGGAAGCCGGCAAGCTGAGTGTGGAAGGAAAAGAATACATCGTGTTGGATGGCGACATCATGCATTTCCGTTTCAATGTTTGATACCGGCCGGGAAATTGATGCATCCACTACAAAAACCAAATTGCCCGGAAAAGCCTATCCTGATTTGAAGCAGGATCACGAAAGGATAAATATTAATTTCAACCTCAATCACTAAAGATCTTATGGGTCGTGCATTCGAAAAACGCAAACACAAGATGTTTGCAAACAATGCCAAAGCCTCCAAGGCTTTTACACGTATCGGCAAGGAAATCGCCATTGCAGTAAAACTGGGAGGACCCAATCCGGATGGGAATCCCCGATTGCGCATGGTGCTTCAAAATGCGAAGAGCTTCAACATGCCCAAGGACCGGGTTGAGGCTGCCATCGCTCGCGCTGCCAACAAGGATGAAAAAGATCTGGAAGAAGTGATCTTTGAAGGGTATGGTCCTCATGGGATCGCCATTGTCGTGGAAACTGCTACGGATAACAATACACGCACCGTCGCTAATATCCGCATGCACTTCAATCGTGGTAATGGAGCGCTTGGCAAGACCGGATCATTGGATTTCCTGTTTGATCGAAAAGGGATTTTCAAAATCGAAAAAGGAAATCACAGTCTCGAAGACCTGGAGCTGGAGCTGATCGATTTTGGTGCGGAAGAGGTAGTGGAAGAGGAAGATGGAGTTTACATCACCACCTCCTTTACCGACTTCGGAAAAATGCAGAAGGGTCTGGAGGAAAAAGGCATTGCCATTTCAAGTGCCGAACTGGACCGGATTCCAACCAACACAACAGAACTCAGCGAGGAACAGCAAAAAGAAGTGCACTCCCTTATTGAGCGACTGGAGGATGACGATGACGTGCAGAACGTATTCCACAACATGAAAGAAAGCTGATCGACTCAACAATTTATGGAAAGGCGAACCACAACGGTTCGCCTTTTTAGTTTCCGGAAAAGACTATTTAAGTCTCTACTTGAAAGTGTAGCTCATTGAGTTGCCAAGGGTGACCGGCAACTTACTCCACGTCTCCAGCGAGTTCCGGTGCCTCACAACCAGGTAGTAGGCTTGGCCCAATAAGCTACCGGGAAGGATGAGTGACATTTGTCCACTCAGGTTGGGAACACCCGTAAACGTTTGAACAAGACCATATGGAGGCAGGTTGTTGCGTAATTCAATTCGCACCGTATCGGAAAAGGCCGGACCGAGCACCGGAACCATCGTCCCTCCGGATCCGGAGTGAAAACCTTCGACGAGCACGGTGATATTCAGTGTGATTTGAGAAATGAAGGTAAATGAGGAGGATGATACACCGGTTCCGCAGGAATTGACTACTGACACAACACCTGAAGTGGCGGTTGAAGGAACAGTAAATGTCAACTGACTTGAACTCAACAAGGTGAATGAAACAGCAGCACCATTTAGCTGAACGGACGTAGCAGTAGAGAATCCGGTGCCATTCACCGTGACAAGAGTGCCGGAATTTCCGGAAGAAGGACTGAAAGAGGATACTACCGGAGGTGCCTGAAAGGTGAGACTCACCGGGTTGGATACAGTGGTGCAGGTGTAAGTTTGGTAGGGAAAGAAAATCGACCAGCTCACCACCCTACCCGTATCTGTCGATGCACGGTCATAGGCTTTCAGGCTCCATGTGCCGTTCGGGTTCAGGCTACCACCACCCAATCCGGAAAAAGTGGTCAGGGATGTACTGTTTCCGGTACAGCTACTCACTGTGAAGACCTGGTTCCAGGGCTTATACAATGCACTGTAAGGGGCACCTGTTGTTGGCAGAATGGCCGTTCCCGAGTCTGCAAAAACCGTATTGGTGAAATTGTCACCGCTATTGTTCGCGTTGCCGGTCTGATCGCTCAAGCCCAGTCGCTGACCTGTAGGGGATTCGACATACATGTCCAGATCCCCCACCCAGGTGTGCGTGAGGCTGTTTATCTTGACATACATTCCGGAAGTCCGCACCGGAAAATTGTATCCGCTAACGGTGATAGAACTGGTCGCACCGGTGCAGGAGTTGTCCGGAATAGAAACTCCGGTGCTGGTAGAAAACAGCTGCGATCCTTTCGGCGGAATAGAGGCGACTACATCGTAGGTGCCTGAAGTTGTTGCGGAATAGGTTGAACCGGTCGCCCCCGAAATATTGGTTCCATTCCTTCGCCATTGGTATTGTATTCCGGAGGCTGCTGAAATACTTAACTGGATCGAACTGCCTGTGCAAGCCGAGGTGGAAGGTGACACTGAAATGACCGGGACAGCAGGAGCGGGTTGAGCAATGACGGCAAAGCTGGATGCCGTTCCGCTTCCACAGGAGTTGACGCCTTGAACGGTAATTGTTCCGGAGGAGGCCGTTGAATTGTAGGCGACAGAGATGGAATTGGTACCAAGCCCGGCATTTATGCTTCCACCGGAGGGCAGGGTCCAGGAATACGAGGTGGCATTGGCAATCACCGGTACGGAATATGTATTTCCGGAAGAGGACTGACAAGGCTGAGCCGGGCCAGTGATGCTTCCGGCCGCAGAGGGCAACGGACTAATTGCAATCGCAAATGCGGTGGAAGCCGTTCCGGTACTACAGGGGTTCGAAGGTGTGACCGTTGCATTTCCACCCGCTGCATTGGAGGCTATGGACACCGTGATTGAGGTTGTTCCAGAACCGGATGTGATGGTATATCCTGTAGGCAGGCTCCAGGAGTAGGTTGTGGCATTGGTCACCGCCGTCGTGCTGAACACCACTCCGGTCTGACCCTGACAAACCGTTGATGGTCCGCTGATACTACCTGTAGAGCCAAGGGCCCTGTAAACGGCCAGGTTGGTTCCGTTGTTGGAGCCCGTAACCGCCGGATTAGATGAGACCACTCTGATCCGGTAAGCGGTGCCTTGTGCCGTCCCTGCCGGAATCGTGCACGCGATGGTTCCGGTGGCTGATGTAGAAGTCAATGTGCCGATGTTGACCGGGGAAGTAAACGATCCGGTAGAACTGGAAAGTTGTGCTGTGTAAGTATTTCCGCTGTTGGCCGGTCCATTTCCCGAAAAGCTGACATTCAGCGCCTGACCGGCACACAAGTTCGTGGTGGCAATAGCATCGGTGGTGATCGAGGACAAGGTCGTCGATCCGGCCTGGATACTGAAATTAACGTTGGAGATATCGAAGAAAATATTCCCGGCTCCCTTCACCTTGACGCGGGCCGAGCTGGTGATGTTTGACGGCACGGTGATGGCCTGTGTTCCATCGTTCGGAGTACCGGCGATGAGGGTGATCGGATAGGTGTTGCCTCCGTCGGTTGAAAGGAAGATGTCGACATTGGCGCAATTGATGGGTGATGCACTAGTCGAGGAGACGTTCCATGTAACGGTGGCCGTGCCGCCTGTAAACCAGGTCACGTTGGTGTTCGGACTGGTCACGGAGAATCCGTTGGTGGTATTGACCACGGTCACCTTCACCGTATCATCGATGTGGTAAACCCCTCCACCTCCTGTTCGGTTATCCCTAGCCGTTACACGGAAAAACAGAGATCGTGCATAAGATGGTAACACCTCACCGATGGTGGTGGTATTGTTGATGATGTCGCTGATCTTCGGGAACACACGTGTGCCGCTGCTGACAGGTGAAAAGGGGCGAAAAATGGGTGCATTGCCGCTGGGATTGTTCCATGTTCCCGACGAGCCCAGGTCGTACTCCTCCCACGAATAGGTGATCGGATCTCCGTTCGGATCTGAACCGGTGGCCGACAACTCGAATGGAGTCTGGAACGGGATGGTGTAGGCCAATCCCTGGGGAGTGGCGGTCGGAGGGTTGTTGCCAGTGGCTGTCGTGACTGCACAGGAATTGCCGCTTCCCGTGGTGATGTAGGTCACGATCTGATCGAAACTGTGGGTATGGAAATAGGCGATGCTGTTCGGTGCGAGATTATCGGTTCCGCAAATGCCCGCATAGGCCATGATGGTAATCCCACTACCGGGTTCGTAGGCCGAACCTGAAGAGCGGTTTCCATTGCATGAACCGGTAACGCTGTTGAACGTATGCTGACCGGCGAACTGGTGGCCTATTTCGTGTGCGACATAGTCCACATCGAACGCATCGCCTACCGGACTTCCCGAGCCGGTCACTCCACCCGCTTTGTTCGATGTGCAAGGCACTCCGAGGTAGGCCACTCCTCCCCCACCCGTACTGAACACGTGTCCGATATCGAAATTGGCGGATCCGATGACCGTATTCAGGTTATTGACGTTTTCCGTCAACATAGCCGACCCGTTGTTGTTGGAATAGGGATCTGTGGAGCCGTTCGTATAAATGATCAGCGTGTCGTTCGGAATGATCACCATACGCACCGCCACCTCGGTTTCATATATCCCGTTCACACGGTTCATCGACACCACCATGGCGGAGAGCGCAGAGGCCCTGGTACCACCGTGGAAGGTGGTGTATTCACCCGTGGCTGCAAGAGCCAGCCGGTAGGTTCGTAACTGGGTGCCGTGAGAACGCAATGCCGATGGTTGTGATCCGGCCTTGGAATCACGAAGGCTTTTGTAGAGTTCTTCGTCCGTGTCGCAATGAAAGGTCCTGCCCGGACTAAAATCACGCTTATCGTAAACGATATAATCCTGTGTGTTGAATTGCTCCCAGGGGTCGATAAATACCGAACCGTTGGGCGACAATACCATCGCATGAAATCCTTTCAGAGTGATACTGAAGCGGGCAACCGCGTGCGGATCATCGATACCCTGAGCGGAATAAGTCCGGATGCCGGGATAAGCCGCAGCCAGATCGGGATGCATCACATCGGTTTGTACCACCGCAAAACGGGCGAATCCTCCACCGGGCATGGGAATGGCGATCCGTACCGGACTTTGAGATACCGGTTGCTGCTTCGACTCATGCGGTGCACGCGCCAATGCTGTTTCTATAGCAGGTATATCGAGACGGAAAGACCGAAAGGATGACGGCAACTGGTAACGGGGAGCCGTCACTGTGGTCTCCTGCCAATAGGAATAGACGCCATCATCCTGTGCCTGAGCGAAAGTCGAGTTCAAAAAAAACACCAACACAACGAACAACCGGTGATAGTTCGCTGTGAAACCAGGGAAATTACAAATGCAGAAAAAGTCGGTTCCCCCACCAACGGAACGAACCCTGGCGTCATCCTTTCGTATAAAAGGGGCAGTGGAAACCATGAGTGCAATTTCGTAAAAACGGGTGGATATACCTACAAACTGACAGGAATCATATCGTACCTCCGAACAAAAATCATCCGAAAAACAACCCCAATTACCGATTTCCATTAGTTTTATGCAAGTGAAGGCACACATCCTAATCCCGGTTTACAACGATTGGAAATCCTGCCGGGCTGTCCTCGAACGGCTGGACGGGATTGAAAAAGGTCAGGAAGGCATCAACTGGGACTATACGATTGTAGATGACGGTTCAACCGACGAGTACCCTGCCTCGCTATGTGAAGAATTCCCCGGGCTTCGAATCATCCGACTGAACCGCAACGTCGGACACCAGCGTGCCATCGCTTTGGGCCTATGCTACCTGAACGAGCATTCTCCCGCCGGCCCTGTGGTTGTCATGGACGGAGACGGAGAAGACAAACCCGAGGATGTTCCTGCCCTGATAAAGGCTTCCAACACCCATGCCGGCCGTATCGTATTCGGTCAACGGAAACGACGGTTTGAGAGCATAGGATTCCGGTTCTTCTACACCCTGTATAAATGGCTCTTCCTGCTGATGACCGGTCAACGCATCAGCTTCGGTAATTTCTGTGTCATACCTGCCGATCGAATACATGGCCTTGTGCACGTTCCCGACCTCTGGAACCATTTCTCCGGGAGCATCATTCGATCGAAAATACCCTATACCACCGTTTCACTCGACAGAGGAAAACGCATCGACGGACACAGCAAGATGAACTTCATTTCGCTGGTCATCCACGGCCTGAGTGCCATCGCTGTGTACACAGACATGTTGGCGGTCCGCGTGCTGCTGATCAGCGTGAGCCTGATCCTGATCTCCCTTTCCGGAATCTTAACGGTAACGGTCATACGATTTTTCACTCCGCTGGCCATTCCTGGTTGGGCATCGTTCGTGGTGCTCGGATTCCTGATTTTAATCTTCCAGGCTTTCCTCATTTCCTTGTTCCTCGTGTTCAATGTCCTGAGCTTCCGAACCCAAAGGCATTTTATTCCGGCCATGGAATACACCAGCTTCATCCGGGAGGTACGTCCGTGACAAGTACGCATTACATCGGCAACGAGCTGGAACTGTTCAGCAAGGCCACACACTGGAAGTCGTACTATAGCCGCCTGCT
>JAULUX010000144.1:0-5407 GCA_032111385.1 Bacteroidia bacterium | reverse complement strand
GGGCACTTGCTAATAAACTTGCTGAAAAATTCAATATCGCCGGTATTGTTATTGAAAAACGTACTGGGGGTAAACCTTTATATAGCCCGAAGAAAATATTCAACTCAATCATCGACCGACTGCTATTCAACGAGATCCGTAAATCATGGTCGGCACTGATGAAAAAATATGACGGGGATTTCCCGTCATGGCCCGAGGCCGAAATTCTAGAAACACCAACGATCAATTCCGAAAATGCAATAGAATTCTCCAAGAGTCGAACACCGGATCTTATACTCGTTTCAGGCACCAGTCTGGTTCGTAAAGAAATGTTGAGCAGCCCGACCAGGCTGGGCATCATGAATCTACATACCGGCCTTTCTCCCTATGTGAAAGGCGGACCAAATTGCACCAACTGGTGCATCGCAAACGGCGAATTTCATCTTATCGGGAACACAGTGATGTGGATTGACCCGGGCATTGACTCTGGTCGAATCATCTCCTCTCAGCGGGTAGACCCCGGTGGAAACAACACATTATCCGAAATTCATATCAAGGTGATGGAATCGGCACATGAACTTTACATCCGTTCAGCCAACCATGTTATGAATTCAGCAGACAAGATCAAAGGAGTCGGGCAGGATACCATAGCCAAGGGCATGACCTATTACACACGGGACTGGAACAACCAAATGAAATACAGGCTGCTAAAAAACATGCCCAAAATTCGGGAGGCAATTGAATCCGGAAAAATCAAGGAACAAGCCGACTCATTGGTATTGATTGAATTGCAAGAACATGGCAAGGCGTAAAACCGGCCCTAAGCCGTTGGAGAAACCACGAACACCTCTTTACTTACATTTGTGTCGTCTGTGGCATCCGCTTGATCGTAAGCAGGAAAACAGGTACATACCATGTGCGGAATAGCAGGATACTTGAGCTTCAGCAAATCGCTACAGGAGGACGAACTCCGTGCGATGACCAATTCCCTTGCGCACAGAGGCCCGGACGCTGAAGGCTTTTACAGAGACGAATTCTGCGGCCTTGGGCACAGAAGGCTTTCCATTATCGACCTGTCTGAGAGAGCCAACCAACCGATGTTTTCTTCAAACGGCCGCTATGTGATCGTTTATAACGGCGAGGTTTACAATTACCGTGAACTGGGAGCCAAACTGAAGCAATCCAATCCACACGACTTCGTCCGATTAAAAACGGCAAGCGACACGGAGGTGATCCTTGAAGCATTTTCCCAATTGGGTCCGGAATTTGTCCAGCACCTGAATGGCATGTTCGCTATCACCTTCTATGATATTGAAAAAAACGAGCTTTATTGTTTCAGAGATAGAGTCGGCATCAAACCTTTCTTTTACTATTGGGATGGAACATTGTTTGCTTTCGCATCCGAACTAAAATCACTGTTAAAAATCGACCGGATCGGAAAAGAGTTGAATCATAAGTCAATTCACGATTTCCTTCATCTCGGATTCATACCTGCACCTTCGACCATATACAGTAACATCCACAAACTGGAGCCTGGCACCATGCTGAAGGTGAGCAGAGATGGAATAAAGAAAAGTAAATACTGGTCGGTAGAGGAAAAATTAAGTGCAGACCTGCTATCCGACAGGGACCAGGCCATGGTGAAGCTGAGCGACCTGATGATGAGTTCGGTTCAGTTCCAGCTCAAAAGTGATGTGCCGTTCGGAGTATTCCTGAGCGGCGGTATCGACTCTAGTCTTGTAACTGCACAAGCGGTGATTCATTCCAGTGTCCCTGTGAATACTTTCTCGATCGGGTTTGAAGAGATCAGCCACAACGAGTCGGAGCACGCCAAGGCCATTGCCGCCTACCTAGGTACAAACCACCACGAATTTATCGTATCGTACCGCGACGCACTGAAAATGATAGAACCATTTTTTGAAGCGTACGATGAACCATTCGCCGATCCATCAGCGATTCCGACGATGCTCGTATCCAAGCTCGCAAGTGAATATGTGACAGTCACTTTGTCCGGAGAGGGCGGTGACGAGCTATTTTTCGGTTACGGATCGTACCGCTGGGCTCGACGACTAGCTCACCCACTTTTCAAGAAAATGAGGCTGCCTCTTGCTCAGGTTTTCCACCTGATGTCATCAAGGTACCAACGCATCGAACAATTGCTCCGATACGAGCAATCCGAAAATATCCGGAGCCATATCCTTTCTCAGGAACAGTATTTTTTCACACACAGTGAAATAGTTTCTATGCTAATACCTCCTTACAATAAGGCTTCAGCATCCATTTTGAAAACCCCACAAAGCAACTACGAAATCGAAAAAATACTGGCGGAGCCGGATTTGAATGACGAATCACGCAAAGCCATTCGAAAGCTTAATGCGATGGAGCAGCAGGCTTTGTTTGACCTGCTCTATTACCTTCCCGATGATCTTTTAACAAAAGTCGACAGGGCAAGTATGCGCTTCTCGATTGAAACTCGAGTCCCGTTCCTTGATCACCGGTTGGTGGAATTTGCGGAAAACATCGATCCGAAAATGAAATTCCATAATGGAATCTCTAAGTATATCCTTAAAGAAATCCTGTATCAATACATTCCCAAGAAGTTCTTTGAAAGACCCAAACAAGGCTTTTCTATTCCCATGAATAGATGGCTCAAATGTGAACTTCGTTTCCTGGTGGAAGAATACCTCAACCCGGAGACTGTAAAACGGGCCGGAATACTGAATCCTGTTGAAACGGAGAAAATGGTCCGTGATTTTTTTGCAGGAAAGGACTACCTATACAACCGTATCTGGATCACCATTGTGCTACAGAAATGGATGCTTGAGCACAGGAATTGATCAGCTGATTTCTTACTGATTATCGACTTCGTCCGGATTAACATCCGTCCTGGATTTGTAAACGTGTTCGATAATGAACAGACTGGCGATGAAAAAAGGTATGCAAGGAATCTTATACCTGACAAGACTACCGAAATTGCTGGTTGCCAAACCGACGGAAAAAGCGAAGAATAGCGAAAAAACAAAAGAGAACGTAAGAAGGTGATTGTTGAAAATACTCCTGAAAAGTCCGACAAACCTGATCCTGAAAAGCACCTTCAGACTGAACAAAAGAATGATCAGGTTTTCGAATGAAGAAAGGAACATGACCAGGTTATTGCTTTCTATTATGAGAGGACGGTAAATCGCCGAAAAAGTGGCTATTGGAAACTTGCTTAAAATAGAGATCGGATCAGAATCGAATTCGCCGATATCAAATGAGTTCCCTTGGTAGTAATCACTTTTAAGATCCCGTTGGGTCACAACGGCTTTTTCCAGCAAGGTTTCAATGTTGTATTCGGCAAGCGCTTCACCAAACAATTGCATCGTAGCGAAACCAACCCCAAACCCCGCGATCATCAAGATTGGCAACAAGGCTGTCTTGAGAACCACAGCCTTAAAATTCATAAGAATTCGATGCAATACCCAAAGTATGATTGCCGGAACGAGTCCGGTCATGATGTAGGGCTTGACAATAACTATCAAATAACCAGAGAGGACGACGGCTAAAATCGCCGGAATCATTTTTTGCTTTTTAACAACCAGGTAATAAAGGCCCCAAACAAAAAAACCGATTGCTCCGATCATAAAAGAATCCTTAAGAAGGCCTGATCCCCAGAAAAAAACTGAAGGGACAAAAAAGAAAGCAATCGCCATCTGACGTTGCAATCGCGGAAATTCCATCACAAAAACCTGATAAAGATGCCATACACCCAGGAATGAAATCAAGGCACAAAACATCGTTGTCACCATGAAGCTTCGCAAAGCAAACATTGATAAGACGAACCCGATTTTAACGATGGTCCATGCTTTCCCCTCACGGATATAGGCTGGATATCCAGTTTCAGGACTGAAGTACTGATATAGTCCCACATTGGCCTTTGATTGCATAACCGTGGAGAAGGAATCGAAATTCTCGAACATCAGTTTCTGCAGCGAAATACTATCGCGAAAGTATTGCACCGTATCTCCTCCCGGGTAATAAATCGTGTACACCAAAAGGAATGAGATTCCGCCAAATATTTTCAACATTAATCCAGGCACATAATAACGAAACCACGGAAATTCATCTACCTTTCTTCGCGCATAGGCGGAAGCAAACAGATATACTAGTGGCAGGTAAATTGGAAAAAGAACAAAATCCAGTAATGAATAGAATTCCATGGATGTCCGGCCTACTTAGTTAGGTTAACAAAGGTAAGTTTTGATTTACTTTTGGGCTGCCAAAAAGGAAGAAACCTCCAACTTACCAAAATAACCCGTCAACTTCCAAGTGAGCTCAATAAATATACTTTTTATCAGCCTGGATGGTTTGACAGACCCTTTGGGGCAAGCCCAGATACTACCCTATCTTGAAGGCCTTTCGTCCCTGGGGCACCAAATCCGTATACTCAGCGCCGAAAAACAGCAGCCATTCAAATTGAACGAGGATGCGATCCGGGCTCGATGTATCAAAGCGGGAATCGAATGGAATCACGTCAGCTACCTGTATTCACCTCCTCTGATAGGGCCACTGATAACCTATTTCAAATTAAGCAGGAAAAGTCGGCTGCTTTTTAAAACAAGGCCGTTCGATGTGATTCATGCACGGAGCTACCTTCCTGCAATGATAGGATTGAGCTTGAAAGATAGATTTAAAACAAAATTACTTTTTGATATGCGGGGTTTGTGGGCGGATGAAAAAATTGATGGTAACATCTGGAAATTGTCCAATCCAGTCCACTTTTTACTTTTTAAATTTCTGAAATACAAGGAGCGGATTCTACTCAACCGTGCAGACGCAATTGTTTCTTTGACTGAGAAGGCGGTCGATTTCCTGAAATCACGCTTCCAAGGAATTTCCGTACCGCCACAAATCAGTGTAATCCCCTGCTGCACCGACCTCTCGCTTTTCGACTACAACCGGTTTCCGGAAAACAAGCGCATGGAAGTTCGGCGCGAATTTAAAATTCGACCGGAAGATTTCGTATTGTGCTATTCCGGAAGTCTAAGCACTTGGTACCTCCCTGCCGAAATGATGCATGTGTTTAAACGACTTTTATTGGTGAAATCAGATGCGCATTTCCTGATTTTAACGAAGGAGGAGGAAAAACCTATTCTTGAACTCGCCGAACAACTAGACATCCCTTTAAACAGGATCATCATTCGAAATGTAAACAGACCTGATGTTCCACTTCTACTAAGCATTTCAGATCTTGGGATCTGTTTCATCAAACCGGCTTTTTCTAAAATGGCAAGCTCCCCCGTAAAACTTGGAGAGATGTTGGGAACCGGACTGGCAGTCCTCTGCAACCATGGAATTGGAGATACGGACAATCAGATTACTCTCACCGATGCAGGTGTAATCTGCAAGGGCTATTCGAATGAATATTACGATCAGGCCATCCAGAAGG
>JAULUX010000143.1:0-7138 GCA_032111385.1 Bacteroidia bacterium | reverse complement strand
AAAATGTTTCAACCATTAAAATCTGGCATGGCATACCGGGCAGCGGAGTTCTCCCCACCTTACTGACGCAAGCATCTTCTGTCGATTCGTGCATATTCAGCCACCCCTTGAGCCTGAACAGCACTTATTACTATTACGCCGAAATCACCCAGGCCGACGGACACCGCATCTGGTCTTCTCCGGTTTGGTACACCCGCACGGGGAGTCCGGGCTTTGAATTGCTAAGGTTTACGGCTGCCCGATCGGGAGCAGGCGTTTTGCTTGATTGGGCCACGGTAAACGAAGAGGCCATCGACCGTTACGATGTACAACGTTCAGACGACGGGATCACCTTCACCACGATAGGCCTGAAGCAGGCGATCGGTTCTCCGGGAGCCACCGCATCCTACCAATGGAACGATACCGAACCCCTGACCTCGAGCCGCTATTACCGTCTGAACATCCTCGACTCCACCGGATTTACCACTTTATCTCCTTTGCGAAGGGTGGACCCAAACCTGGAGACTCTGGCCCTGACCATCAACCCGGGAATCACGGGCGATTCCCCGCTCACACTAACGGTTAGCCATAACCGCGAAGAACCGATCCGTATCGAGATTTTCGACATGGCCGGAAAACTGGTCCGGTCCTCAACCGGCATCGCTTCAGCCGGTTCGGTGAGTTTGCCCATCGAACTCACCGGACTTCAAGCCGGAGTTTATTCACTGCGGGTATCCACCACCGATTCATCCATCAGCACCAACCAGCGCTTCACCAAACGCTGACAGATTTCCGAACCCAAAGACAACGCAAACTTATGGCCCTCATCAAACCCGTCAACGGCATTCAACCTTCCTTCGGAGAAAACTGTTACCTTGCTGAAAACGCCACCGTAGTGGGCGACGTGCAGATGGGCGATTTATGCAGTGTGTGGTTCAATGCGGTGGTGCGGGGCGATGTACACAGCATCCGCATCGGTAACAAGGTGAACATCCAGGACGGAGCCATAGTACACTGCACTTACAAGAAAGCCTCCACCAGCATCGGCAACAACGTATCCGTCGGACACAATGCCATCGTGCATGGCTGCACGGTTCACGACAATGTATTGATCGGCATGGGTGCCATCGTCATGGACCATGCCGTTGTGCATTCCAACTGCATC
Source organism: Bacteroidia bacterium (assembly GCA_032111385.1). GTDB lineage: Bacteria > Bacteroidota > Bacteroidia > AKYH767-A > OLB10 > JAJTFW01. Next base: position 5,994 of record JAULUX010000143.1, on the reverse strand, counting down.
ATCGCCGCGGGAGCCGTCGTTTTGGAAAACACGGTGGTTGAACCCAACAGCATTTACGCGGGAGTACCGGCCAAAAAGGTGAAAAGCATCGATGCCGAACAAACGCAGCGGCTCATCGAAGGCATCGCCAACAACTACCTGATGTACTCCACCTGGTTCGAGGGAGAAGATCAATAAATCCCCAAAGGCACTTCAAGTGCCGGGCGCATTCCCTCAGCTCTCTTTCCATTTCGCCTTCTGCAATAAGTGCTGGAGTGAGCCGTTATTTCCTTGTCAACACCGTTCTGTTAGCAAGCTACAGACGCTCAAGAAGGATACCGATCGACGAAAATCTACTTTTACAAGTCTTGTGATCAATCACACAATCCATTGACTCCTATGTCTATCCTCCTTCAAATCGGTATCGCCACCGACAGCGCCGTTTCCACAGCCGCTTCCACATTGCCTGCCGCAGCACCTGCGGTGGCCGAACAAAGCATGTCGTTGTGGGAGATGGCCAGCAAAGGCGGCCCCATCCTCATCCCCATTGCGCTGCTCAGCGTGATGGCGATCTACATTTTCTTCGAGCGTCTTTTCGTGATCATGAAATACGGACGCCTGGATCAGAACTTCATGAACCAGATCCGCGACCAGGTACATGCCGGGAATGTCCCTGCAGCCCGCTCGTTGTGCAAAGCCACCGACAGTCCCATCGCACGGATGATCGACAAAGGGTTGGCCCGCCTCGGAAAACCGGTGCGTGAAATCGAATCGGCCATCGAAAACCAGGGCAAGCTGGAGGTGTTCTCCATGGAAAAAAACCTCGGGTTCCTCGGCACCATCGCCGGCATTGCACCCATGTTCGGGTTCCTTGGAACCATTTTCGGCGTAATCAAGATCTTCTATCAGATCTCCTTGCAAAACAGCCTGGAGATCGACACGATCTCCGGCGGTTTGTATGTCAAGATGATCTCCTCTGCTGCAGGTCTGCTGGTCGGAATGATCGCTTATTCATGCTATCACTACCTGGTGCAGCGCGTGGACCGCGTCATCAATAAAATGGAGATCAACGCCGTGCAGTTCATCGACCTGCTGGAAGAACCTGTGAAGCCATGAACCTGCGCCGCCGACAAAAAGGACATTCGGAAGTCTACAGTCATTCGCTGAATGACATCATGTTCTTCCTGTTGTTGTTTTTCCTGATCACCTCCACACTCGCCACCCCTTCGGTGCTGAAGCTGCTCCTGCCCAACTCGAAAACAGGTATTCAAAGCGTGAAGCATCCTGTGGTCATCGCGGTGACTCCCGATCTGCAATTCGTGGTTAACGAGGACATCGTTCCACGCGAATCCGTTGAGAGCGCGGTGATTGCTGCAGTTGCCGGCCAGACTGATCCGACAGCCTTGTTAAAGGTCGACAAGAGTGTCGCCTGGCAGGAGGTCGTTTTCCTTCTCGATATCGGCAACAAGAACAAGATCAAAATGGTGGCGGCAACCAACCTCACCAAGGATGTCGCTGCAGGAAAATGAAATCGTACCAGGCCCGTTCACTTGTACTCACCCTGCTCATCCACGGTGCCATTCTGGCCCTGTTGATGTTCCTGTACATTTCCTCACCCATCCCTCCCTGGGAGGAAGGCCTTGCTGGTGGTGGTGGCGGTGGCAGTTTTGTAGAATTCGGTGAACTGGAGTTCAATGATGTACCTCCGGTGCCGCAGGAGGTAGAAAAAGTGACCACGACCCGGGAAGAGGAAGAGGAAATCCTCACCTCCGACCTGGAAGAAACCGTGGCGGTACCCCCTACTCCCAAAAAAACCGACAAACCGAAAGAGAAAAAAGTCGAGAAGAAACTGCCGGAGAAAACAGTGATCAAGCAACCGGAACTTGCCAAGGTCGAGGAACGCAAACCGGATCCGCGCAGCCTTTATCCGGGTAAGCGGAACACAGGAGGTGCGCCCGGCGGAGGACAAAGCGGCAACGGCAGCGGCGGACAAGGCACCGGATCCGGAGGCGGTATCGGCGATGGAACAGGTAGCGGGTCAGGCGGAGGAAGCGGAACGGGCAGCGGTGGCGGAAACGGACCGGGTGCCGGAATCGGCTTCGACCTGGCCGGGCGCGACATGCGTGCCAAACCCAAAGTGGAGGACAACTCCCAGGAACAAGGGAAAATCGTGATCGAAATCATCGTCGATAAAAACGGTGTGGTTCAACGAGCTGACGGACCATCACGCGGCAGCACCCTGTCTAACAGCACCCTGGTACGAAAATGCAAGGAGGCCTCCATGAAGGCGCGGTTCAGTCCCAGTCCGGAAGGTGTTGAAGAACAGCGGGGAACGATCTCTTTCAACTTCATTCTCCGTTAACCGGTATTTAGTCCTTCAGGAGAGTGATTATTATTTTTCAACGCATGGTTGAAAACCTGTAACATTCACGTTTTTATGGGAACGCAATTCCTACTTTTGCTGACGTGAATTACCAGGAAACCCTCAACTACCTCAACGCGGCACTGCCGATGTTCCACCGGACCGGACCCGCAGCTTACAAACCCAATCTAGACAACACCCTGGCCCTGGCCGATGCAGTGGGAAATCCCCACGAAGAGCTGATCTGCATCCACATCGCCGGAACCAATGGCAAAGGAAGCGTCGCCAGCATGCTCGCATCCGTTTTCCAGGCAGCCGGATACAGGACAGGACTTTACACGTCCCCTCACCTTAAGGATTTTCGTGAGCGCATCCGCATCGACGGAGAAATGGTACCCGAAGAATGGGTTGCCGACTACGTAAGTGAGAACAAAGCGCTTTTCGACCGAATTCAGCCTTCGTTTTTCGAGATGAGCACGGTGATGGCTTTGTCCTGGTTCAAGGAGCAGGAAACCGATATCGCCATCATTGAAACCGGACTAGGAGGGCGTCTCGACTCCACCAACATCGTGACCCCCGAACTATCGGTCATCACCAACATCGGCTGGGATCACATGCATCTGCTGGGCGACACCCTGGAGAAGATCGCGGTTGAAAAAGCAGGCATCATCAAAGAAGATGTTCCTGTGGTGATCGGCGAAACCGACAAGACCATCCTACCGGTATTCATCGAAGCCGCCAACGAGCGGAATGCCGAACTGACCGTGGCAAGCGAACTATACCGCGCAAATTGTCCGGAGTATGACCCTGTTGCCGACCACATGATGGTGGACGTCAGCTACGAGGGGACACCGTATTACAAGAACCTGCGCATGGACCTCACCGGTCTGTATCAGTTGCGCAACGTCTGCACCGTTTTGGCTGCGCTCGACTACCTGAAAGAAGATTTCGAACTCACGGAAGCGATCATCCGAAAAGGATTGCGTACCGTACGGAAATCAACAGGTTTCGCCGGTCGCTGGCAGGTGCTTGGACAAGAACCCGTCACCATTTGCGATACAGGGCACAACAAAGAAGGCTGGAGCCAGGTGATGCCATTGATCAACCGCGTGCCACACCGTAACCTGCACATGGTGATCGGCACTGTAGACGATAAAGATTTGTCCAGCCTGTTCGAACTGTTACCCAAAACAGCGACCTACTATTTCTGCAAAGCCGATGTTCCCCGTGGCCTTGATCCCGCCGTACTTGAAGAGAAGGCGAAAGATTTCGGACTGAAAGGGAAGGTATTCCCCAGTGTGGCAGAAGCACTGAAAAACGCACGGCACGAAGCGCACGGCGACGATTTGGTTTTCGTCGGCGGAAGTACTTTTACCGTGGCGGAAGTGGTTTGATTTTCCGTTGTCGGTTGTCGGTTGTCCGTTGTCGGTTGTCGGTTGTCTGTTGTCTGTTGTCTGTTGTCGGTTGTCTGTTGTCGGTTGTAAGATGCGGATAACTGGTCCCTGAGCCTGTCGAAGGGTCCACAGTAGGATGTGAACAACCAACAATCAAACGGATTCCTATCGCTCACGGTCAAGATTCAGGCGAAAGACAAATTCCCTTGATACTTATTCAGGCCCTTCTACAACCTCAGGGACCGGACTCTCCTGGTGGCTGAGCTTGTCGAAGCCCCAGCGAAGGATCAAAATCCCTACCCTCACCTTCATAGCCCTTCGACGAGCTCAGGGACCATCGGAATAAAAATCAGGACATCATCCAGTTGAAAAAATCACTGTACGCGGATGAGAGCAACACCGCTTTTTTCTCGCGGTTCATGATGCTTTTGAGTGAATCAGGAATTTCAGGTTTTACGCCCAACGTTTCCTCCACTACCTCGGAGAATTTCACCGGGTGTGCGGTTTCGAGAATGATGCCGGGTGTGCCGGGCCTGAACATGGATTTCTTTTGTTCCCAGGCAAGCCAACCAACTGCTCCATGGGGATCGAGCATGTATCCATACCGTTCATAACAGCTACGCATGACCGACCGGGTTGCTTCGTCGTCGAACGCACAAGCCTGTAGTGCCGATTGCATAAGGCTACGGTCATGGCCGTACATATCGAGAAGTCGGGCGAAATTGGATGGGTTGCCTACGTCCATCGCATTGCTGATGGTGGGAATGGTTTGAATGGGATGGTACTCCTCGCCTGATAAGTAGCGAACTACCGCATCGTTGCGATTTGTAGCGGCGATGAAACCCGATGTCGGCATTCCTGACAGATGTGCAAGTAATCCGGCAGTCAGGTTACCGAAGTTCCCGCTGGGGACCACAAATACGGGAGGAAGGCTTCCCTCAGGCATCTGTCGCAAGGCATCGATGTAATAAAACGATTGCGGGATCAACCGGGCGATATTGATACTGTTCGCGGAAGTAAGCCTGTACCGCTTGTTCAATTCAGCATCGAGGAAGGCGGTCTTGACAATACGCTGGCAATCGTCGAAACTGCCCTTGATCTCAAGGGCACGGATATTTCCGCCGTTGGTGGTCAATTGCTTTTCCTGCAAAGGACTGACCTTTCCGGAAGGATAAAGAATAACAACTTCTATCCCCTCAACCCCAAAGAAGCCGCTGGCTACCGCGCTACCGGTATCACCGCTTGTGGCAACCAGCACGGTAAGCTTGCCCTGTTCATTGCGGTTCAGCCACGACATCAAGCGGGCCATGAAACGCGCTCCCATGTCCTTGAAGGCAAGTGTAGGACCATGGAAGAGCTCCAGCACGCAGGTATCGTCGGTCAACTGCCGTACAGGTACCGGAAAATTCACGGCATCTTCCACGATGCGACGGATCACCTCCTCGGGGATCTCGGGTGAGAAGTAACGAACCGAAACCTCGTATGCGATCTCCTGCAGGCTCTTCGACTTCAATTCAGAGAAGAATCCGGTGGGCATGACCGGAATACGTTCGGGCATGAACAAACCGTTGTCGTCGGGCAGGCTTTTCAGGATGGCCGTAGCCGGATCGAACAGTACGCTATGGTTGTTTGTAGAATAGAATTTCATGATCGAGCAAGAATACGCACACCCTTTCTGTCGATGCGCGAACAATAGAGGTCCGATTTGAGTTTGTTCTTCCGGCAGACCGCCTGCATGCGTTCACCGGTACGAATGGCAGCCTTCTCCCCCACCGCGATGGCGAACACGGAAGGACCGCTGCCACTGATACTGCACGCAACCGCTTCCTGCATGGCCGCTTCCTTGATGGCATCGAAATAAGGTATCAGGGATTTGCGTGCCGGCTCGGCTACGAAGTCCTCCATAGCCAGGCGCATGAGACCGAAATTACTTTCGTATAGGGCAGCAGTGAGTGCGGCGGTATTCGACCATTGTCGGATACCGGTACGCATTGGTATTTTCGACGGCAGCACGGCTCTTGAATCGCGGGTGAGTACTTCCACGTGGGGATGCAGGACAACCGCGTACATATTTTTGGGCACAGGCAAGGGATGCACGAGTCCGCTGTGGTGACAAAGCACAATACCGCCCATCAGGCAGGGTGCGACATTGTCGGGGTGTGCGGTGCCACAGGCGATGCGTTCGCCTTCCATGGCATAGGTCACCAGTTCGGCGCGGTTGAAGGGCCGGCCAATGGCTTCGTTCACGGCGAATGCTCC
>JAULUX010000142.1:0-7210 GCA_032111385.1 Bacteroidia bacterium | reverse complement strand
TCTGGCTTGAGGAGGCGATCAACAGTATTCTTGTACAGACCTGCAGCGACTGGGAACTGATCCTCATTGCCAATTGTCCGGATCGGATCACGCTCGATTTGGCAAAGCAACTTTCATCACGGGATGAACGCATTCTGCTCCTCCGGGAGGATAGCCCCGGCATTGCATTCGCACTCAATACCGGACTAGCCGCTGCAAGAGCACCGCTCATCGCGCGAATGGATGCAGACGATTTCAGCCTTCCGGAGCGGATCGAAAAGCAGATCCGTTATCTGGAATCACATCCCGAGGTCGATGTACTCGGAACCCGGACTGCGCCTCACCCCGAAGGATCACCCGGCGAAGGGTTCGCTTCGTTCATGGATTGGCAGAACAGCATAATGGATCCGGTTGATCACCGGCTGCAACGCTTTATTGAATCACCCATCGCGCACCCGACTGTCATGTACCGTAAGGAGCTGGTAAAACGATACGGGCATTATCTAACGACCGGCCTACCCGAAGATTACGAGTTATGGCTCCGCTGGATGGACAAGGGCGCTGTTTTCTCGAAACTCCCGGAAGGCTTATTGTTATGGCGTGACCATTCCGGTAGACTCACACGCACCCATCCGGATTATACCAAAGAGGCATTCGGCCGGATCCGTTCACACTACCTTGCGATCGAACTCAAACGCATCTTGGGTAGCAGGAAACTGATTGTTTGCGGAGCGGACCGGAGTTGCAGGCGTAAAGCTTCCATTCTGACAGGGGAAGGCGTTGCTGTTGCAGGCTTCGCGGATGTGGTACCGAGGGACATTTCCGGACTCATGTTCATTCCTGCCTCAGAGATCATCCACGACCCCGACCTCTTCTTCCTGAGTTTTGTTTCGTCGAGAGGGAAAGCAGCTGAGATGCGCGATTTCTTTCGAAAGAAAGGCATGCAGGAAGGGCAGGATTTCCTTCTTGCAAATTGACCGGTCTAAGCGATTCCGGTGGTACTGCCTGAAATCCTGTTACCTTTACTCCATGCGGAACACGTCCTTTTGGGTGTTGATCATCCTGCTGACCACCGGGATCGGCGCTAACAAGGGCAATGCGCAATCCAGGTCATGGGATGCAGGGGCGATCGCTGGCATCGGATTCGTCAGGGTGAACGGGAATCCTTTGCTGAGCAGCTTTCTTGAAAGTGACTCAAGGCCTTGTTTCGGTCCGGCTGTGCGCGTCGAACTCAACAAAAGGTACAGTGTCCGAAGCCATCTGGCTTATGAGTCCAAGGGAGCCAAAGGATTTTTACCTCTCTACGATGACGAGGGTGAGCCACTCGGATTATTTCAAACGCAGATCAACTACGACTACCTTACTCTGCCGGTTCTGATCGAAGCCGCATGGGGCGGAAAGCTCAAATTCACTTTGAGCATGGGACCCTATCTCGGCATCATGCTATCGCAAAAAACAACTTACACCGACCTGTTTTCGGGAGAGGTGCTTAAGGATACCGACATGTCGAAGTACGTCCCCTGGGACGGCGGATGGATCACCGGTAGCGGACTTCGCTTTCAGGCGGGAAAACGAACCATCATCACCCTCGACGGCCGATTGAATTTCGGACTGGCCAATGTCGCCTCCAAGCCGGTTTTCTACAGTCTGGAATTGCACCAGCAATCCTCGCAGATCCTGCTGGGCATTCATTTCAGGCCGAAGTCGATGTCGAGAAGAAGACCGTGAACCCTCAATTCCCTTAGCGACGAAAAAGCAAGGAGGCATCGCCAAAACTCAAAAAACGGAAATTCTCCTCCAGCGCTGTCGCATACACTTTCCGCCAGTCTTCTCCGATGAATGCAGCGACCAGCAGCAGTAAAGTACTACCCGGCTGATGGAAATTGGTTTGAAGAATATCTACCACTTTGAAGGAATATCCCGGCGCGATCATCAGCCGTGTCCTACCCTGCAAGGCATCCAACCTGTTTTTCACGAGGTATTGCAAAACAGCCTCCAGCGCTGTAGCGACCGATGGCAAATCCTCCGACTGAAACCCATCCCATTGATCAACGAGCAGGTCATCTGAAGGAAGATCATTCCGCAGACATCGGACACCGAACCAATACAGGGACTCGAGCGTGCGCATGGAGGTTGTACCCACTGCCAAAACCGGACGGCTGCCTGCACTTTCCTTCAAAGCACGGATCATATCTGCATCAACATGAATACGCTCGGCATGCATATCGTGCTCTCCGATCGAATCGCCGGTGACGGGTCGGAACGTACCGGCGCCGACATGCAGAGTTACCGGCAGAACGGTATGACCGGCAACAACCAGTTCATCCAGCATATCCACTGAATAATGCAATCCGGCTGTCGGTGCTGCCACAGATCCTTCGCTGCGGGCATACACCGTATTGTAGCGCACATCGTCCTCCTCCTCAGCGTCTCTGTTCAGGTAAGGCGGAAGAGGCAGGTTGCCGATATGCTCCAGAATTTGAGCGAAGGACCAATCGGAAGGTGTCCATGAAAATTCAATTCGCGATTCCGCACCCTGGCTTTCAAGCAAGCGTGCGTGCAACTGCACATTTCCCTCGGGGCCGGATGCATTCAAGTGCAAATCCCCCTCTTTCCATCGCTTGCGGTTACCGACCAGACAACGCCACTCTACATGGCCTTTCCGACCCAATTCAACAGCAGGATCGGTGCCCTGGGCGGGTTCGAGACAGAACAACTCAATACGAGCCCCGTTTGCATTGTGAAAAACCAGACGAGCATTGACTACCCGGGTTTGGTTCAGCACCATGATGCAACTTGTAGGAAGAAAACCCGGAAGGTTCCTGAAAATGTCGGCTTGAATCGCTCCATCCTTATAAACCAAAAGACTCGAACATGTACGGTCTTCGAGGGGGTAAACCGCAATACGCTCTTGTGGCAGATCGTAGGTATAGTCCTCGATTCGTATCAGGCGCGGGTCGGAGTTCATCTTGAACTGTAATAGATAGTAAACTTACTGAGGCTGCTCAATCTGTTCAACCGGCATCGAATCAATAAACCATTGAAAGCACAACAAGTTAGCACTCATAAAAAAGCCCCACCGGTAAAGGCGAGGCTTTTCAACCAGGTACCCGGGATCGGGGTCGAACCGATACGATATTGCTATCACTGGTGTTTGAGACCAGCGCGTCTACCAATTCCGCCACCCGGGCATTGTCTAACGACCGCGCAAAAGTAATGATTTAGGCAAATCGAATAGAGACCGACCACCCGGCTTTTGTTGAAAACAACCGAAATGGTCAAAACAAGCTCAACTGCTCATCCTTCAGCTGGAAACTCTTGCGGTGGTAAGGTGAGTAACCGTATTGACGGATAGCCTCAACGTGGGCTTCAGTGCCATAGGCCTTATTGCGATCCCAGCCGTAAAAGGGATATTCTTCGTGGATCTGACGCATGTACGCATCCCGGTGGGTCTTGGCCAGGACCGAGGCAGCGGCGATGGAAAGGAACGTGGCATCCCCCTTGACGATGCAACGGTGGGGAATGCCCTCGTAACCCGGGAAACGATTTCCGTCGATCAGCAGGGACTCCGGCTCGGGATGCAGTTTAGCGATGGCTTGCCTCATGGCGGAAAAAGTGGCTTTCAGGATGTTGATGCGGTCGATCTCGTCGTGCATCACCATGGCTACACCCCAGGATAGAGCGTGTTCTTCTATCAACTTGCGAAGCGTCTCACGCAGGGTTTCGGGAAGCTTTTTGGAGTCGTTCAACACTTCGTACCAATCGTAAGACTTGTTAGTCGGTAAAATGACAGCGGCCGCCACCACGGGACCGGCAAGGCATCCCCTGCCGGCCTCATCCACTCCCGCTTCAACCACTTGTTTATTATAGGCCTTTTTCAGCATCACTAGTACGCCCACTAAATTGGTTTAAATTTGGCGCCCGGCCAAGCCATGCAGCGGAAATTCATCACCAACCTCGCCTTCCTTCTTTTTCTGAATCTGCTGATCAAGCCCTTTTGGATACTCGGCATTGACCGTGCAGTTCAAAATGAGGTGGGAGCCGCCTCGTATGGTTTGTATGCCGCGCTCTTCAACTTTTCATTCCTCTTCAACATCCTCCTCGATTTCGGCATCACCAATTTCAACAACCGAAACATCGCCCGTCATAACCACCTGCTTAAGAAACACCTCTCCGGTATCCTCACGCTCCGCTTGGTGCTTGCCGGGGTGTATTTCCTGGTGAGTTTACTCGTGGCCGCTCTGGTTGGCTACAGCGGCAGGGAGCTCGGCCTTTTGACAATACTACTGTTCAACCAGGGACTTCTATCACTGATCCTCTACCTGCGGTCCAACATCGCCGGACTTCACCTTTTCCGGATCGACAGTGTGGTTTCCGTCCTTGACCGAAGCATCATGATCGTCATCTGTGGTATTGTTCTTTGGGGAGGCGTTACCGATGAACCTTTCCGTATCGAATGGCTCGTGTGGATTCAAACCATCGCCTATGCCCTTACGGCTTTACTGACCTTCGCCTTTCTGAAATCAAAGCTTGGCGATCTGAGGACAAACTGGGATTCCCGCTTTGCACTGGTCATTCTCAAAAAGAGTTACCCCTTCGCCATACTCATCCTGCTGATGACTTTTTACAACCGGATCGATTCGGTGATGCTTGAACGGTTGTTGCCCGGGGGAGCTGAGCAGGCCGGTATTTACGCACAGGCCTACAGGCTTCTCGACTCGGTCAACATGATCGCCTATCTTTTTTCTGTCCTGCTTTTGCCCATGTTTTCCACCATGATCAAGCATAAAAAGCCTATGGAGGACCTTGTGGAACTTTCTTTCTCCCTGATCGCAGTCCCCGCATTGATAGTCATGGCCGCCTGTACCGTTTATTCCCAAGACATCATGGATGCACTTTATATCCATCACGTGGAAGAGTCCGCCGCGGTCTTCTCCGTAGTCATCCACTGCTTTCTGGCCATGGGTTCGGTGTATATCTTCGGCACGCTGCTCACCGCACATGGTAGCCTGAAAGCATTGAACATCGTAGCTGCCTCGGCCATGTGCCTCAACATCGCCCTTAACCTTTGGCTGATTCCCCGCTACCAGGCCATGGGGGCTGCTTTTTCCGGGCTTATCACCCAGGCGGTGGCCGCACTGGTGCAAATCGCACTCGCCCACCGGATTTTCGGATTTAAAATCAGATGGGGACTAGCCGCACGCTACCTGATTCTCAGCCTGATGGTGATCGCCTCTTTCCTTTTCAGCATGAATTGGTCAAGCCAATTTGTAGTGAACATCCTTGTCGGCTCGGTTGTAAGCCTGCTCACTGCACTCGTGCTGAAACTGATCCGGCCGATTGAATTAATCCGACTTTTGAAAGATCGAGAGCAGGCCTGAGTCTACCCTTTGCGCCTATTCCCCTATTTTTGGTCGCCCAACCGGTCAACAAGCATGCAAGAACAAACTCCTGACCCCTCCAAACTGAATTCTATCCGGCTTATCAAACTGCTCATAAAGTGGCGCAAACAACTGATTGTCACAGCAGTAGTTTCGGGTATCGTATCGTTTGTTTTCACATTACCCCAGTTCATGACTCCCATGTTCAAGGCCACCTCGGTGATCTATCCCGTGAGCTTGAAGTCGTATTCGAAAGAATCCCCGACCGAACAGATGGTACAATACCTCAACTCGGTCGAGGTTTTGGAGAAGCTGGTGGCTCCCTTCGACCTCTACGAGCACTACGAAGTCGATAGTGTTGGACTTTATCCAAGATTCGAGATGCTCAAACGCATCAATGAGAACGTCAAGGTGGCGAAGACCGAATTCGAGTCAATAGAGATCAACATCTGGGACAAGGACCCTTTTGTTGCAGCCAGGATGTGTGATTCACTGATCCGTTATGCCGACGAAAAGGCGCTCACTATCCTGCGCGACTCTTGCCGGGAGGCGCTGGTCATCATCAAGAGCCAACTCGATGAAAAAAAGGCGGAATTGGATTCGATGGAAAATGCCATCAAAACCTTGCGAATGGAATATGGCATCACCGATTTTGAAAATCAGGTAGAGGGTTTTTCACGCGAGTACTACCACGCCCTTAGTTCAGGCAATGTGAATCCCCGGATGGAAACCACCCAGCGAAACCTGCAGGAAAAAGGCGGGGAATACATCTTGTTGAAAGAGTTGCTGTGGCGCATCAGAGGGAATTACTACGACACCAAATTACGGTACGACCATACGCTAACGGAGATCCGAAAAATCAAAAGTTTCCATTCGGTGGTAACCAAGGCAGCTCCTCCTGAAAAAAAAGACTACCCCAAGCGCAGCCTGATCATGATCCTGTTCATGCTCAGCACCTTGTTCGTCGCCGTACTGATCATCATTTACCAGGAACATTACAAGCAGATTTTCCAGCGTGAACTCGGTGATGCAGGATCGAAGTGAGGCTCAAGGACTCTTTAACCGCTTCGGATTCCTGAAGGATAGCGGTCAGCGCTGGTTTTTCCTGCTCATTTCCATTTATGCAGCTTTACTCACCTATAGCCTTTTACAGGGCTGGACTTTTATGGCCGGCACGCCGATCCTGCTCCTTATCGGCCTATGGATGGTTTTCAGTCTCGATATCGCAGTGTTTTTTGGTGTTTTCGTCACGCCGCTTTCCATCAACCTGGCGGAAACCAAGTTGGGCATCGGTGTCAGCCTGCCATCAGAACCGTTGATGTTCGCGCTTTTTTTACTGTTCTGGCTGAAACTTTATATAGACAAACGTCTTGAGCGCCGGATCTTCCTGCATCCCGTATCGCTGGTGATCCTGGCGCATCTTATCTGGTTCATCATCACCACCTTTCAAAGCAGTATGCCAGTGGTGAGTATCAAGTATACGCTTGCCAGATTATGCTACGTCAGTGTTTTTTACTTTATGCTTCTGTACGTATTTGCAGAAAAAAGGAATATCATCCGCTTCATCTGGCTTTATCTGGTTCCGCTCCTGGCCGTGGTAGTCTATACCGTTACAAGGCATGCCATGGAGGGATTCGCCGAAGAGCCTGCTCACACCTCCATGGTCCCCTTTTACAACGACCATACGGCGTATGCAGCCGTACTCAGTTTTTTCATACCGGTGATGATCGGGTTGACCGCCGACAAGAACCGTTCAAAAAATGCCAGATGGATCAGCGGCATCGTTGCATTTGTCTTGGTGGTCGCTACAGTGCTGTCCTATACCAGGGCCGCCTGGGTCGGACTGACCG
>JAULUX010000141.1:0-14051 GCA_032111385.1 Bacteroidia bacterium | reverse complement strand
CGATTGTCCTCGCCGGCCTGGTTTGCACAACCCATCACAACATCGTCGATTGCCGACGGATCGAGCCCCGGATTCCTGTTCAACAATGATTTCAGCACGTGTGCGGCGAGATCATCAGCACGAACAGTTGAAAGTTTGCCTGCGAAATTCGCGACGGGGGTGCGCACGCCATTTACGATAAATGCATTCATGGGATAGGGAAGGTTATCGGGCAGGATATTGAATCGGGGAAATCAAATTTCTGGAAACCAGGCTTTGGATGTACGGTAAACCGTTCCTTTAAAGAGCGCTACTGTGCGACCATGCTGGTTGACGACCGACACATGGTAAATAGCGATCTTATTGGTCCGGTTCATTTCAACGGCTGTAGCTGTGATTTCATCGTTCTCCATCAACGGCTCGGTATGGGAAATGGAAGTCTCGACAGAAACGCTGCGTATGCCGTGTGCATTCGAAGCGAAGGCCAGGGCACTATCCGCCAACGCGTAGGTGATTCCACCATGGGCGATGGAAAAACCGTTCAACATCTCTTTGCGAATGGTCATGCGCAGCACACTTTTCCCGGGAGCCATCAGTATCCGTTCAATGCCCAGCCATTGGCTGAAGGCATCGTTTTCAAACATACGGTCCACGACGCGCTTAGCAAGTTCCTCTTCCGTGCTCATTCTGCCAATAAAAGCCTAAAATTAGCGGATTCTTCCAAGCCTTTGTATCTCTCCGGTCTTTTCAAAAAAGACCAGGCTGCACCACTTCTTGCTCATGATTCAGCAGACGACTCTTTTTTTCCGCTCCCCAGGCATAGCCTGTTTTCTGGCCTTGACTTCCCACCACACGGTGGCAAGGAATGATCAAAGCGATCGGGTTGGATGCAACCGCTGCAACGAGGGATTGAAGCGTATCCACATTCAATTTCTTTTGAATTACGGAATAGGAAACGGTGTCACCGAATGGAATCTCCATTAAACTCTCCCAAACATGGCGCTGAAACACCGTTCCTGCTGGTTCAATGGGCACATCGAACCTTCGCAACTTTCCATTGAAGTAGGCATCCATTTGCCTGACAGCTTCCTTCAAAAGGGGATGATCAGATGATACTTCATAGGGTTTTGTTGTGAAATAAACAGACATGACCACCCAGTCGTCCGACTCGATGTTGAGTGAACCGAACGGTGTCGTCAAGGATGTGCTGTTCATCTGCCCGGAAAATTCATTCGGTTATTTTCAAACTTGAATTTCAATCGGTATAGAAACCCTTTCCCTCGGCTGCAAGACGCCGCAACAGGACAGAGGGACGGTACCGCATATCGCCCGTCATGTCCTGTAAACCGACCAGTGTATCGAGAATTTGCGGAAGTCCGATGGTGTCGCCCCATTTCAACAACCCGTGGGGATAGTTTACTCCTTTGGTCATGGCCAGGTCGAGTTCTTCTCTGGAAGCAATTCGCAGGTAACAAGCTTCCGCGGCCTCATTAACCAGCATGCTGATGACGCGATTAAAAATGATAATCCAAAGTTTTTCATCGCCGGATGGATTGGCCTTGACGGAGCCTTCGCTGTAGTCGTAGTACCCCCTACCCGACTTCCGTCCGAAATAACCGGCTTCGGACATGCGCTTCTGTATGATGGAGGGACGGTATCTCGGATCGAAGTACATCTGCTTCCATACCGTTTCGGTCACTGCATAGTTCACGTCATTGCCGATCAGATCCATGAGCTCAAAGGGCCCCATCCGAAAACCACCCATGGTCCGAAGGGCATGATCGATGGTCACCTCATCGGCGACTCCCTCTTCAAGCATACGCAGCGATTCTCCGTAAAACGGACGAGCCAGACGATTGACAATGAAACCCGGGGTATCTTTCACAACCACCGGAACTTTGCCCCAGCTCCGCATCAGATCAATGGACCGATCAACCGTTTGTTGATTTGTCTGCAGAGCCGGAATGATCTCAACCAAAGGCATGAGCGGTGCAGGATTGAAAAAATGCATGCCGACCACCCTGCCCGGTAACGTACATGATGCAGCTACCGAGGTCACCATCAGGGAAGAGGTATTGGTCGCCAGGATGGAATCGGAGGCACATAGGCGGTCCAGCTGGCCGAACAGCTCCCGCTTCATTTCAAGATCTTCCAAAATCGCTTCGATGACCAGTGAAGAAGTGGAAAGTTCGTCGAGCGTGTTCACCGGCCTTAACCGTTCCATGGCCGCCTCGACTTCCGAAACCGAGATCTTTCCTTTGGACTGCATCTGCTCAAGAGAAGACCGAATCTTAGACAAGGCCTTTGAAACAGCTCCTTCCTTCGGATCGAAAAGTCGCGTGATGTGACCGGCCATTGCAGACACCTGGGCAATGCCCATTCCCATCGTTCCGGCTCCTACGACTGCTACTTCCATTGGCTTAATGCTATTGTTCTCCATGGGTTATCATTTTCCGGTAAATTCCGGCTTTCGCTTCTCAAGAAATGCACGCACGCCTTCTTTGTGATCCAATGTCTGCCCGGCGATGGCCTGATGCTCCTCTTCCGCCTCAAGCTGTTGCTCCAACGAATTTGACATGGACATATTCAGCAGACGCTTGGTCAAGCCGATCCCCCGAGTGGGCATATTGCCCAGTGTAGAGGCGATGGACAAGGCTTCTTCCGAAAGCCGGTCGTCATCCACCGATCGGTAGATCATTCCCATGGCCAATGCCTCGTCGGCCGTGACCTTGTCGCCCATCATCATCAAAGCAGCAGCGCGCTGGAAACCGATCAGCCTGGGCAGGAAGAATGTCCCACCGCTATCGGGCACCAGGCCGATCTTACTGAAGGCCTGAATGAAAGATGCGCCTTTGCCTGCAATCACCAGATCACAAGCCAGCGCAATGTTCGCACCGGCACCGGCAGCGACGCCGTTCACTGCGCACACTACAGGCTTTTCGATTGACCGGATCTTGAGTATGATCGGATTGTAGTGTTCCCTGACTATGGTACGAATACCGGGACCATCAGGCGCAATCGCCTCGGACAGATCCTGTCCGGCGCAGAAAGCCTTCCCATTCGCCGCGAGCAGTATGGCTCTGATGTTTTCATCGGCAGCTGCCGCATCCAGTTCATTTTGAAGCCGAATGGCCATCTCCCTATTGAAGCTGTTGAATTTTTCCGGTCGATCGAGAACGATACACCTGACAGGCCCATTGGTTGAAACGCTGATCATGACACACTGAAGTTTCAGCGAAAATACGACATCGGCCACATCGAAGACGTGCCAGGCGCGCTCTTGTACATCCGAGTGGATTCCGGATCGGGTCTGCATTCCCGTCTGCTTTGTTATTCCTATACACCTTCGTACTTTCGCGCACACTTCACAGGTAAACGCGAGTTTCACCACATATTCCTCAAAATGACAGGATCATCAATCACCATCAAGAAAGGTAAACTAAAAGTACCCAGCGACCCCATCATACCCTTCATCGAAGGTGACGGAATCGGACCGGACATCTGGGCTGCATCCGTTAAAGTCATTGATGCAGCCGTGGAAAAGGCTTTCGGCGGCAAAAAGAAAATCGTTTGGAAGGAAGTCCTGGCCGGAGAAAAGGCATTCAACAAGACCGGCAACTGGCTGCCTCAGGAGACCCTTGACCTGATCGACCAATACAAAGTCGCCATCAAAGGTCCCCTCACGACACCCGTCGGCGGAGGCATTCGATCCCTGAACGTGGCACTTCGCCAGCAGCTGGATCTTTACGCCTGTGTGCGTCCGGTACGTTGGTTCAAGGGCGTGCCCAGTCCTGTCAAGGAGCCGGGATTGGTCAACATGACCATTTTCCGGGAGAACACCGAAGACATCTATGCGGGAATCGAATACTTGGCCGGAACACCCGAGGTGGAAAAAGTGTTGCATTTCCTGGAGACCGAGATGGGCGTCAATAAAATCCGATTCCCGAAAACCTCTTCCATCGGAATCAAGCCTGTTTCCATTGAAGGCACCGAGCGTCTTGTACGCGCCGCACTCGAATTTGCACTGGAGCAAAAGCGTTCGTCCCTGACCCTTGTCCACAAGGGCAACATCATGAAATTCACCGAGGGCAAATTCAAGGACTGGGGATACGAGCTCTGCGAAAGGGAATACGGTGACCGGGTTTTCACCTGGGCACAATACGACCGCATCAAGGCCGAAAAGGGCGAAGCAGCAGCGAATGCTGCCCAGTCTGAGGCTGTTGCCAGCGGCAAACTGATCGTGAAGGATGTGATTGCCGACGCCTTCCTTCAGCAGATTCTTTTGCGTCCTTCCGAATACGATGTGATCGCCACTTTGAATCTGAACGGAGATTATATTTCAGACGCACTTGCCGCGCAGGTTGGAGGAATTGGAATTGCACCCGGTGCGAACATCAACTATGTCAGCGGGCATGCCATTTTCGAGGCCACTCATGGAACTGCGCCCAAATACGCCGGCAAAGACATGGTCAACCCCTCCTCAGTCATCCTTTCGGGGGTCATGATGCTCGAGTATATGGGATGGAACAAGGCCGCAAAACTGATCGTGAAAGGAATCGAGCGTAGCATTCGCAAGAAGAGGGTCACCTACGACTTTGAGCGACTGATGAAAGGAGCGACCAAGCTCAAATGCTCTGAATTCGGAGACGAGATCATCTCAAACATGTAATCAAAAAGGCCCTCCCGCAGGGCCTTTTTCATACCCGATCACCACGCATGAAAAGCGAAACCGCCGTAGCCTACTCATTCAACCCGTTGATCAGAAAGTACATCTTCCTGGTAGGAGCGTTCATCCTGCTCTTTTCGGTCATCGGCATACCTATCCTCCCCTTCTGGCTGTTTGGAATGGGACAATGGTACAGCAGGTTGTATTTTGAAAAACTGGAATGTGAACTCAGCGACCGGACGCTACGCTTCAAGCAAGGCATCCTTTTTCAATTCGAGAAAACCATTCCCCTGGACAACATTCAGGACATGACTTTTTTTGAAGGCCCTTTGCTGCGTTAATTCAATCTGAGCAATATTAAAATCGAAACTGCGGGACACAATCCCCAGGCCGGCAGCAGCATGTCACTGATCGGCATCATCGATGCACAACAATTCCGCAACGATATCCTCGAACGACGTTCGGCCTTGCAAGGCAGCACAAACGGACAAAAAGACCCGTTGATCAGAATAGCCGACAAGCTGGACTCCATTTACATCCTTCTGGAGAAGAGGAACGAAAAACCCTGAACCGGATCAGATGCACTTGAACTGCTCGAATGGCTGCCGGCAGCTGTGGCAGGAATAGAGCGCCTTACAGGCGGTTGAACCGAACCTGCTGGTCAAGGTGGTATCTATCGAATCGCAAAACGGACAACGAACCGGCGCATCGACTGCTTTGGCCAAAGGATGCAGGTGCTCGAATGTCAACTTTGGAGGTGGTGCAATGCCGTATGCTTTAAGTTTCCCCCTGGTGCTTTCTGACATCCACTCGGTCGTCCATGCCGGCTTATATACGATCCGTATTCCGGGTTCATAACCGTTTTCCACCAACACCCTTTGCACCTCGTCTTCCATCGCCTTTAAAGCAGGACATCCCGAATAAGTGGGCGTCATGGCCACGTCTACAGAGCGACCATCGACAGTAATACTGCGTACGACCCCGAGCTCAACGATGGAAATCGCGGGAACCTCAGGATCGGGTATTGTGTTCAACAATTCCCATATCCGGGCTTCCTCGGGAGTACGCTGATCAATCGCTACCGGATTCTGCATAACTAACCATTACCACTTGGCATCGGGATAAGCCCTGGGCAAGTATTGCATTTCCGAAAGCATGTGTCCCAGGTGCTCGGTATGTATTCCTTTGAATCCACCTTTGGAGCGATATCCTACCACGGAAGGTAAACTCAACAAGGCCTGACCAAAGACCTCTTCCACCATTTGATTCCATTCCGAACGAAGAGCCTCGAGGTCGCAGGCAACGCCTGCCTGGATCAGGATCCGATCCACTTCATCCATCTCGAACAGCTCGTCGGTGAACCCCCAAAGGTCCTGCAAAGCGATGGATATACGCTGATGGCTTTCATCAGTGCCATCTCCCAGCCGGATGACCCACTGACTGGAGTGACGGACATGATAGGTCAGTTCTTTCAACGCCTTCGCAGCTATTCCCGATAGTGTCTCGTCTTTAGAACGCGACAACTCGCGGAATTGCAGGTAGGCCAACGAACTGTAGAGAAACGACTTCATCATGGTCACGGCAAAATCGCCGTTAGGTTGTTCGACTAAACAACGATTCAAAAACTGTCGTTCATTGCGATGAAAAGCAAGGTCGTCCTCGGTGCGACCCGCACCTTCCAGTGTTGCGGCGTAAGTGTACAAAGCGCGGGACTGACCAAGCAAGTCAAGTCCCATGTTGCTGATGGCAATGTCTTCTTCCAGGATAGGGCCATGTCCACACCACTCGCAAAGTCGCTGAGCCAGGACAAGCGCGTTATCCGCCAACCTCACACAATAGGTGAAGAGGGCTTGATGATTGTTCTCCATCAGATCTGTTTGATTCCTTCCGGTGTCTTGTAGAAGTTGGGCCAGCGGTACATCTTGTCATTTGCCGGATCAAAGAATGGCCCCATATCCTCGGGTGTAGAGGCAACGATTGAAACGGTAGGCACGACCCAGATGTTGACGGCTTCCATGCGACGGGCATATACATCACGTGCATTGAGAAGAGCCATTTCCGCATCGGGTGCATGCACATTTCCGGCATGTTCGTGGGGCGATCCATCGCCTTTTTGTGTAAAAACTTCCCAGCTGGGCCAATTGTCAGAAGAGGACATACTTTGATATTTTCTGGAATAGAACTCGAATTTGAACTACCGCAACCAAATTCCACCGGAGCCATCAAGACTGAGAAGGTGAGGCGGAAGGACTTTTATCAGGCAGCCTCGGATTTTGCACGTTTAGCAGCATGGGCAAGAGCCGCTTCCCGTACCCATTGGCCATTTTCGTGCGCATCCCTCCGCTGTTTCATGCGGAGGCGGTTGCAAGGACCATTTCCACTGATCACCTGGTTGAATTCATCCCAGTTGATCTCACCGAACTCATAGTGACGGGTTTGTGGATTCCATTTCAGCTTTTCATCCGGAACTGTCAGACCGATGGCTTCCGCCTGGGGAACCGTACGGTCAATGAAACGCTGACGCAATTCATCGTTGGATTGCAACTTCACCTTCCAGCTCATCAGCTCGGCTGAGTTGGGCGAATTCTTATCCGAAGGCCCCAGCATCATGATGGACGGCCACCACCAGCGATTGAAGGCATCCTGAGCCATTTCCTGCTGCTCTTTTGTACCCCGCATCAGGTGGGCCATGATCTGATATCCCTGTTTATTGTGAAAGTTCTCTTCCTTGCAGATCCGTACCATGGCACGGGCATATGGACCATAGGAACATTTGGCAAGCATGGTCTGGTTCACGATGGCTGCGCCGTCCACCAACCAACCGATGGCTCCCATGTCGGCCCAATTGAGGCTGGGGTAATTGAAAATACTGGAATATTTGGCTTTCCCGGTGAGCAGCTGGTCGATCATTTCCTCTCTGGACGTACCCAAGGTCTCCGCACCACTGTAGATGTAGAGACCGTGTCCGGCCTCATCCTGGATCTTGGCCAGCAAAACGGATTTACGCATGAGGCTCGGAGCGCGGGTGAGCCAATTGCCTTCAGGCAACATACCCACAACTTCAGAGTGCGCGTGCTGAGACATCATTCGAAGCAATTGCTTTCGATAACGCTCGGGCATCCAGTCCTTTGGCTCAATGGTTTGTCCCTCTGCAATGCGCTTCAGAAAGCGTGATTCGCGTTCAGCGGCGTCCGAATTCATTTCGTGTAACTCCATAAGGTTGGATTTATCTTGGTAAAATTACAAACAAACCCGGGGACAGTCCAAACCCCGACCTCCCGGAATGACATCCATTACAACAATACAGCATACCCAAATGTTTGCTCAAATCCGATACCGTTTTTGCAACCCTTGCACCGGCATTACGTAAAACCCGGACTAAATCCAGGCCAAAACCACCTGTACTCACCACCCAATCAAATCCTTGCACCATTGATTAACTTTGTCCATATGAGAATTCAAATCCTGGCTTCAGTATTCGCCATCTTAGTCGGAATGCAGTCCTGTAGACCGGTGAGCGAGGTCGCTTATTTCCAGCCGGACGATAAAAAAGAGAAGTCCTCACGTCGTGGCACAGATTCGCCCCAACCTCCCCCACCCGCGCCCTATGATTATCACTTGCGTTCCGGTGACATTCTGGCTCTCTACGTATCGAGTTTAAGCCCGGAGGCAAGCAGCTTTTTCAACACGATCGCTCCAATCGAAAGGAATGAGCAAGGGGTCAGCAGTTCCTATTCCACGCGCACCGATATTGGATACCTGGTTGATCAAGAAGGAAAAATAGACCTTCCGCTTGTAGGCAAGGTGAGCATTGCCGGGTTGACCACTTCACAAGCGAGGGACACCCTAACCATCCGTCTGGAGAAATTCCTGCAATCTCCTTCTGTTCGAATTTACATTCAAAATTTCCGAATCACCATTCTGGGCGAGGTTAACCGCCCCGGTGTTTTCAATGTCACCAACGAGAAAATCAGCATACCCGAAGCCGTTGGCCTTGCCGGTGACCTGAACATCTTTGCGGATCGGAAAGGAATCACACTGATTCGGGAGATAGACAACGTCAAACAGTATTACCCCATTGACCTTACACAGAGGCAACTCTTCACCTCGCCACAGTACCATCTGCAATCCGGAGACATCCTTTACGTTCCTCCTGTCCAGGGTCGCGTTGCTCAAAGCGACAATTTCTACAGAGTCGCCCCGATGATATTGAGCACCATCACACTCATCGCTGTTTTGGCAACCCGTTTAGCGAACTTCTGACGCCATGGACAAGAACCAAGCTCCAAGCGGATACCCTTACGGCGCACCCCATCCCGAGGCCGGACAGTTGGAACAGAACAATCAGGCCAACCTGAAGGTATTGTTCCACAAATTCATACTCAGGCACTGGTACCTCTATATCTATACACTCACCATCGGCCTTGTCACCGCCTACTTCTACAATTGGTACGCCACCCCCATTTACATGACCACCTGCACCGTTCTGATCAAGGACGACAAGCAGAAGCAGAATGCCAATGACCTGCTTTCCAAACTCGGCGAATTCGATACCGAAGGCGGTATAGAAACAGAAATCGGCATCATTCGGTCACGACAACTAATCCGTAAAACCATTGAAGATCTCGATTTCAGAAAGAGCTATTTTCTGCGGGGAGAGGTCAAGACATCGGAAATGTACAGGGAAAGTCCTATCCGCCTTGTTTCTGATACGCTCTACCCCATTTCGAACAGTACGGCACTCAATCTCGAAATCCTGGATGACCGCAAGTACAAAATCAGTTACAATCATCCCAGGGGCGCACAGGTAGGTTACTACCTGTTCGGCAAAACCATCCAAACCAAGATCGGAGTCTTCAAGATTGAAAAAACCGAGAAGTTCAAGCCCGAAGCCTACCTGAATCCCAAGTATGAAAAGCGAAACATTATCATCCGCTTCAATAGCATTGAGCAGCTCACCGATCACTACCAGACCCTGCTGAAAATCGACAAGGTCAATAAGCAATCGAGTATCATACAAGCATCGATGCAGGGGCCCGTGCCGACTAAAAGCGAAGATTTCCTAAACCATCTTTTTGAATCTTATATTGCCAAAGGCATTGAGTTGAAGAACGAATACGCCGTAAACACATTGCGGTTCATTGACGAACAGGTAAACCTTTTGAGCCAGGACATCGATGCCAATGAGGCCAGTGTGGAACAATTCCGTCTTCAGCGTGGCATCACCGATCTCAGCGTTGAAGCTACATCCTATCTTGAAAGCGTAAAGAACTTCGACAACAAGATCTCTGAACTGCAGGTACAAACATCGTTTCTCGATTATCTTGAAAAATACGTTGCTGACGGCAGGGAAATGTCCGGAAACATCTCCCCAGGAAGTATTCTGGTAAACGACCCTCTTCTGACCAATCTGATCCTGAAGATCAACGAACTTGAAAACAAGAAGAAATCCCAGCTAACTCTTGCCAAGCAAGACAACCCGCTTCTTGTCAGCCTGAACACCGAACTTCAGAACACTAAATCCTCTCTGCTTGAGAACATCCGAAGCCTTCGGAACGGATTAAAATCATCACTTCGCGAAGCGGTTACCCAGAAATCACTGGTGCAGGGCAAACTACGTCTGCTTCCCGGAGCCCAACGCGAACTACAAACATTGATGCGCGGCTCCAATATCAAGGAGACTTTGTATTCTTACTTGCTTCAAAAACGTGCAGAAACCGCCATTCTCCTCGCATCTACAACGGCCGACAACCGGGTGGTGGATCATGCACGCACTTTATCCAAGCCGTTGAAACCGGTAAAAAGCCTAAGCTATTCCATCGCGTTTGTACTCGGCCTGGCATTGCCTGCAATACTCATTTACATGAGGGATGCGATGAACGACAAAATTGAGGACCGGTACGACCTGGAAAAGCAAACTTCAATCCCTATTCTTGGCCTCATCGGCTTAAGTGCTTCCAAGTCCGGGATTGTTGTTTCGGAGAAACCGAACTCCCATATTTCAGAGTCCTTCCGCTCAATTCGTACGAACCTGCAGTATTTCAACCCGAACAAGGAACGAAACGTGATCATGGTCACGTCTTCAATCAGTTCAGAAGGAAAAAGCTTTTGCTCTATAAACCTTGCAGTGATGTTGGCAATGTCGGGCAGAAAAACCATCATGGTCGGATGTGACTTGAGGAAGCCGAAGAATTCGGTAGGCTTCGATTTCGTATCGGATACAGGACTCAGCAACTACCTGATCGGTATGGCCTCTGAAAAGGATATCATTCAGAATTCGGGGAGTATTCCAAATCTGGACGTCATCCTTTCCGGTCCCAAACCTCCCAATCCCTCCGAGTTGATCCTGTCACCCAAGATGGATGAACTCATGGAGTACCTAAAAGGTCATTACGACAACATTTTGCTGGACACTCCTCCGGTGGGCCTCATCACAGACGCCATGGTGTTGTCCAAATACACCGACATCAACGTCTACGTAGTTCGACAGGACGTGACTCGTCGCCACCACCTCGGCTTCATCAACAAGCTATACACCGAAGGGAAACTTCGCAACCTCTGCATCATCATGAATGCGATGAAGGCTGGAAACGCCAGTTACGGCTATGGCTATGGCTACGAATACGGTTACGGATACGGGTATGGTTACGGATACGGGTATTACGACGAGGAACAGCAAGAAGGCAAAATCAAGAAAGCCCTCGGGACGATTTTCAGAAACAAGTTTCCCCGCAAGTCCAGAAAAAGCGGGAAGTCTTCGGCTTAAAATGACTTGACCTCTTTCCACTGAACTCATCGTGAAGGCCTCTGCCCGGAACATCATCGAACCACTGTTGGGTAGACTTGACCGCGACTCCGGACAACTGGTCAAAAACAGTTCGTGGGTTTTTCTGGCCAATGCAATAGCCACTCTGCTTGCGTTTGTCAAGACCATACTCATCTCGAGGACTTTGGGGGCAGACATATTTGGAATCTATGCCCTTTCAGTAGCAGCAGTACTCACCATCCAGGAATTCCTTAGACTGAACATCGCCATGGGCCTGGTGAAATACGGTGCACAATTCATTGCAGAAAAGAGATCGGACAAGGTTGCCGGAATCTTCAAATACGGTGTTTTACTGAGCATCGTATCCGTTGCAGTATCGGTAGCACTCGTTTCGATCTTGCTATCCACCTCCTATTCCTATTTTTTCAAGGCGGAAGGCCTCCAGATGTTCATCCTGGCATTCTCCATAGCCAACGGATTGTCATTTTTCGATGCCATTTCCAGAGCAGCATTGCGCCTGTATTCGAAGTTTCGAATCAACTCCATGCTGCAGATCACCATGGACATCCTTGAGTTCGCAACGGTTGCCATTACACTTTTGACCTTCGGTGCGGATCTCGACGCCTTTTTCACAGCAATCATTGTCTCCAAAACGGTAAATAGCATAGTATGCAGTGCCGCAGCTTTTACAGAAGTGAAAAAACAACTGCCTGAACTCTTTCGCAGTCCCATTTCGTCCATCACCAAGGACCGCCCCTCATTCAATAAGTACATCTTGGGGAATTCAATGAGCAGTTCCATCAAGGTGTTTATGAACCAGGGCGATGTGATACTACTTGGCTTGATGGGGACAACCGTTCAAGTCGGATACTATTCCACTGCCAAGAAACTGGCCTATTCCGTCCTTTCGATCACCGACCCGCTCACCAGCTCCATTTTCCCGCAATTTTCGCACCTTGCCGCTGAAAAGGCTTATACCAGAATTCGCATCATGTTGAGTACAACCACGCGGTTACTACTTCCGATAGCAATTGTCGTTTTGGTGACGGGTTTTTTCTTCCGCGAGGAGATCATTCGTTTGTTGTTCGGAAAAGAGTTCACAGGAGCCTCCATGCCCTTCTTCATCCTACTCATCAGTGCAATTCAAGGAAGCCTGTTTTTCTGGGCTGTCCCTCTGATGCAAAGTCTGGGTCTGATTCGCAAGCGCCTGTTGATCCATATCTTTGCGATAGTCCTGGGTGGCATCATAGCCTTCCTATTAATAAATTCCTACCAGGCAAGCGGAGTAGCCGTCGGCTTGCTGTGTGCGAATCTCTTCATCACGACGATGTTCATCCTGATGTCGATTTCGCGCATGAAATCCAAAGAAACCTACCCAAGTCCTTCCTGAAAACAATCATCCTTGAAAGACAATAAGCCGCATAAATTGAGTTTTTTCCTGTCGCACCCCGTGGCGGGAGTGCTCTTTCTTTTGGGCAAAAAGGATCCAGCACACCGGATTCAAATTCTCGATACGGCATCCGGGCTGTGGAACGACACAAACATCACCAGTCGGTTCAGGTCCGCTTTGGATGAACTCGATAGCATGAAGGCCAAGCCGACTGAAATTGTCGATGAGAAAAACAGTGGCGGGAACCGACCAAACTCCACCTTCGGCAAATGGATCTGGTGCTGCGTACGGGTTTTCCAACCCGAAGTCATGGTGGAAACCGGCGTGTCACACGGTCATTCCTCCCGCAATATCCTGGATGCCATGCACAGGAACGGAAAGGGGCGGCTTTACTCGATAGACCTACCCAACAAAGACACCAATCCTGCTTACAATTTCAAAGGACACTCAACCGAAACGGGATGGGCCGTTCCAATCGAATTGCGCACCAGATGGGAATTGATCCTTGGTGACGCACGCATTGAACTGCCCGCACTTCTTAAACGGCTTGAGACCATCGACATTTTTTTTCATGACAGCGACCACAGCTATGACCACATGCTATTCGAATTCGAGTGCGCATTACCTCATCTGAAAAGTCATGGAATCCTATTGAGTGATGATGTGGACAAGAACGAAGCTTTTGCACACTTCACCCAAAATCATGGACTGTCCATGCACCGTTTCAACAAAGGCGGAGTCGCCATAGTACGCAGCTGATATGCACCGGCCATTTGTCATCCTGCTCTCCCCTTACGACATCCTCCGCCCGCGCACGAATCAGCTCAGCGACGTACGGTTCACCGAAGGTTTTGCACAAAACAACTGCCACGCCCATATCATCGTTCCTTTTGTTTACAGGAAAGACAATATCCCCAAGGAAGAAGTACATGAGATCTACGGTCTGACCCACCGCACCCATATTCATTATCTGCCGACCGGATTCAGGAACGATGTACACGGTGCATGGCCATTGATTCTTGTCGCGACTTTATCGTTTTTCCGAACTTTTGGCATACTCAGAACTCGCAAACACCACAACACAACTTACATCATCAGCCGAAGCACGCATCTCATCCGACCATTTTTAGGATTAAAAAGGTGGGCACCTTTCCTTCTTAAAAACGTAAAAATCATCCATTGGGCGCATGACCTGCATACCAGCAGCAAATACACAGATGTCTATAAAAGATCCGACTTCCTACTGGCCA
>JAULUX010000140.1:0-23547 GCA_032111385.1 Bacteroidia bacterium | reverse complement strand
CCCGTCACTACGATCGACAGAGGTCCTTGCAAACGGTGATGTTGCTTTGTGTTGGGTTGGCAGTATCGACACCGCCCAGTATTTTGCCAACTACAAGATCTATCATTCGCTGAACCGTAGCGGTCCCTACACCAACATCGGCTCGGTAACCAATTACGCCGCAAACGCATTTACGCATGTCGGAGCCAACGCAAACAACGTCGTAAACTATTATTACATCACTCTTACGGCAGGCTGCGATGCCACGAATCTCGACGAATCCGACA
This sequence comes from Bacteroidia bacterium, assembly GCA_032111385.1. Taxonomy (GTDB): domain Bacteria; phylum Bacteroidota; class Bacteroidia; order AKYH767-A; family OLB10; genus JAJTFW01. The sequence goes on along the minus strand of JAULUX010000140.1, from coordinate 23,281 downwards.
ATGCCCCCAGCGATACGCTGGCCTCCATCCTGCTCAATACGAACAATGCAACCCTTGGTTTCGCAGATCTGGTTTGGAATCCCTTGCGTAGGCCACTTCCTACCACAAGCACCGGGTTTTACATCGTAAACAGAAGGATTCCTCCCGGCGCCTGGACTGTCATCGGAAACACAGTCGACACCACCTATCGCGACACCATCATCCTCTGCGACACGCTGATCCAGTACAGGGTGGACATCGGTGACAATTCAGCTTGTTTTTCGAAATCGTCGGTTGATCAGGATAACTTCACTTCACTCGGTGAAATCATCGCTAACCCACAGTTACGTTGTCTGGCGGTTCAAGCCAACGGAGACGTAGCCGTAACCTGGCTGGCGCCTCCTGACCCCAACAATTTCTTCGCCTCCTGTCAGATCTATTCTTCAACCGCTCCAGCCGGACCATATGTTCTGGTGGGGACGGTGAACGCCTACTCCACCACGACCTGGACCCATGCCGGGGCCAATGCCAATGCACAGGTTCGGTATTATTACCTGCGTTCCCTTTCGGGCTGTGACGGTACGCGTTTCAACGGAACCAGCGATACGCTTGCCACGATGTTGCTTAGTGTAAGCAACGCGAACCTTGGATTTGCCGACCTGACCTGGAATGCCATGCGTACGCCGCAATTGGTCAGTGCACCCGGACCCTACCGCATCATGCGCAGACCCACGGGTATCGGCTTGTACACTCAGATCGGAACAACTTTCAACAGGACCTACAGGGACACCATTACCAGCTGCAACATCCCCTTTGAATATCGAATTGAGCTTGATGACAATGCTCCTTGCGTCTCCATCAGTTCGGCGGACAACGATGTATTCACTTACCTCGGCAACATCATCGGCAACCCGATCCTCCGTTGTGTAGATGTTCAGGCGAACGGTAATATTCAACTGACCTGGGAACTGCCTTCAACTGCATCGTTCGCTGACTTCAATGAATATGAAATCTGGCGCAACAGCGGTGCGGGCTTTGTTCGGATCGACTCTGTGAGCAACTCAGCTCAAAACACCTACACGGATATCACAGCCAACGGAAATTCTCAGGCTTACAGTTACTACATGGTCACCCAAAGCGGATGTACAGGACAGGAAACCGACGGCACCAATGGCAATACTCTCAGCTCTATTTTCCTGACTACCACAGGTGTAGTCGGCCAGGCGAATCTCAACTGGACCGCCCTTTCCGCTCCATTGCCAGCCTCAACTATCGGCGGCCAGTACAACGTTTACAACACTTACAATTCAGGCGGGGTCATGTCTCTGATCGGTGATACTGGCCAGTTAGTATATAATCATCCTATTTTACATTGCGACACTACCCTTAGCCATTTGGTCCGTGTCGATGACAACAGTGGATGTTCATCCCGCTCCAACATCACCACCGGAAACTTCACCTGGCTAGGAAACGTGGTCAACAATCCGGACCTGCGTTGTGTAAGTGTTTTGCCCAACGGACAGATCCAATTGACATGGATCCCTCCTTCCGGCTCAAGCAATGAATTCAACGAGTACGAGATCTGGCGCAATAACGGAGCTGGTTTTGTCCTTCACGATTCCGTAGGCATTTTTGGTACTACCACTTGGACAGATTTGACTGCCAATGGCAACAACCAATCCTATGGTTACTACATCCGATCACAGAGCGGTTGCACAGGCCAGGTGAACAGCCCGGCGAACAGTGCTACTGTGAACTCCATCTACGTCACCACTACCGGTATTCTTGGCCAGGCGACCATCAACTGGAACAGCCATCCATTGTTGCCGACCTCTGCAGCCACCGGCTACGATGTATGGTCATCCTATCCGACCGGGAACACATTTACGGTTATCGCACAAACCGCCGGATTAACGGCGAATGAGGCGATCGTCGATTGTGACACGACTTTGCTTCACCGCGTCTCAGTCACTGATAATTCAGGATGTATCAGCAACTCAAATGTAGACACGAACACCTTCTCGTATCTCGGCAACGTCATCAACAATCCCGACCTGCGATGCGTAAGCGTTCTGCCCAATGGTCAGATCCAGTTGACCTGGATAACTCCTTCCGGTTCAAACGCCGAATTCAATGAATATGAGATCTGGAGGAACAACGGAGCAGGGTTCGTTCTGATTGATTCTATAGGCGCTTTCGGTCAAACAACCTGGACAGACGTGAATGTAAACGGCAATAACCAATCGTACGGTTATTACATGCGAACGCAAAGTGGTTGTACGGGTCAAGTCAACAGTCCGTTGAACAGTGCTACGGTCAACTCCATCTACGTAACCACCACCGGCGTTCTGGGTCAGGCTACGATCAATTGGAATGCCCACCCGATCCTTCCTACATCGGTTGCAACCGGATACGATGTGTGGTCATCCTACCCCAATGGCAATAGCTTATCGGTCATTGCCTCAACCACCCTGCTAAGTGCCAACGAAGTGATCAGCGATTGCGACACGACACTGCTTCACCGCGTTTCACTCACCGACCTGTCCGGCTGTATCAGTAACTCCAATGTCGATACCAATACATTCACCTATCTCGGTAATGTGATCGACAACCCGGATTTGCGTTGCGTGAGCGTCCTCCCCAACGGACAGATCCAACTGACATGGCTTACTCCATCCGGTACCAATGAAGATTTCAACGAGTACGAGATCTGGCGCAACAACGGGGCAGGATTCGTATTGATTGACTCTGTTTCGAATTACGCGCAAACCACCTGGACGGATGTAAACGTAAATGGTAACAACCAGTCTTACGGCTACTACATGCGAACCCAAAGCGGTTGCACCGGCCAGGAAAACAGTCCTGCCAACAGTGCGACTGTCAACTCCATCTATGTCACTACAACAGGGATCCTCGGACAGGCCACCATCAACTGGAATTCGCACCCTATCCTGCCAACATCCGTTGCAACCGGCTATGATGTGTGGTCATCCTACCCCAACGGTAACAGCCTTTCCGTCATCACTTCTACGACAGCCCTTACTGCTAACGAGGTCATCAGCAACTGTGACACGACACTTCTGCACAGGGTATCCCTTACGGACCAGTCAGGATGTACGAGTTTTTCCAATGTCGATACCAACACGTTCACCTATCTCGGAAATGTGATCGATCATCCGGAATTACGTTGCGCCAGTGTATTGCCAAACGGGCAGGTTGAACTCACCTGGGTGAACCCCGCGCCGGGCAGCTGGGCCGATTTCAACCAGTACAACCTGTGGAGAAACACGGGGGCAGGTTTCGTCCTGATCGACTCCATCGAGAATTTCCTGACAAGCACATACACTGATGTAAATGCCAATGGCAATCTGGCCTCAATCGCCTACTACCTTCAAACCAAATCCGGTTGTTCCGGTCAAGTCGATCCTTCCTCAACCGGTGGAGCGGCAGTAGGCAATACCCTCCGCACTATTTACCTCTCGGTAAGCGGCGGTAATACAACTACGGCCAATCTCAACTGGAATCCGGTCAGTACTCCCTTGCTGCCTACCTCTACCGGTAGTTACACAGTAGAAAAGGAATTCCCGGGTGGAGCCGGCAACTGGTCTGTTGCTGCAAACCTGAGTGCTACCAGTTGGCAGGAGAATCTGATCCTGTGTATTGACACGGTCAACTATAGAATACTCATCGGAGATGATGCCGGATGTGTATCGGTATCCAATATCGATGGGGACGAATTCGTTGACCATACCGTACCTGATCCTCCCTCTCCGCGTTGTGCTTCGGTGAACGCGAATGGGTCTGTCACCTTGACCTGGGTGGCACCGGTTGATACCGGAATGCGATTCGGCAGCTACACGCTGTACCGGTCGTCGAGCCTGGCAGGTCCATATACGCCTGTTACGGTCATCAACAATTACAATACCCTGACCTACACAGATGCGACCGCCAATGCTCAGAATGCGAGTTTCTTCTATTCCATGACCACAAAAACCGCTTGCGGAGGAGAAGAATCGCCGGGTTCCGACACGCTTCAAACCATCAAAGTGAACGTATTGAACAACAATGGCGTTGCCATCATCACCTGGAATCCCCTGCACAATCCCGAGTTGCCCACTGCCACAGGCTCCTACAAGGTATTTAAGGAATACCCGACCGGAAGCTGGAACCAGATCGGAACCACAAATGCACCGGTTTACCAATGGAATGATACCATCAATGTTTGTGAAGCCGTCATCAATTACCGTGTCGAAACCGGCGATGCTATCGGTTGCATCTCTGTTTCATCCATTGACGGTGATCTGTTCCGGGATGTGACCAGACCCAATGTAGCACTGATTGATACCGCCAGTTTGAATCCATTCAGTCCGGCCAATGTCAGTGTAAGCTGGCTACCCAGCAGTTCGGGTGATGTGGTAGGCTACATCATTTATCAGTTCAATGGCGCATCGTGGGATTCAGTAGGCGCTGTAACCGGCATTAATGCCTCCTACTTCCTGCATAACAATCCCGCTGCAGCATTCGCTCCTCAGCTTTATAGCCTTGCCGCTATTGACTCCTGTGGAAACGTTTCAAATCTGGGGGCGACACACAACACCCTGTTCATCACTGCCAAACTGGATGTGTGCCGTGCCGCTATCGATATCCGCTGGAACCCATATATCAACATGGTGAATGGTGTTGGCCAATACAGGATATTCATGAGCGAAAACGGAGGTCCATACACCCTGCTCGCCAGTGTTCCCGGAAACAACATCAGTTACAGCCATACCGGGCTGACTGACGAAACCAACTATTGTTACTATATACAGGTGGTTGGCAACACGACCACCAGGACGGCATCTTCCAATCAAGCTTGTGAATACGCCGACCTGCTTGAACTACCGACCTTCAGCTACCTGAAAAGAGCGACGGTGATCGATCAGCGCAAAGTACTTGTCGAATGCTTAGTGGACACTGCAGGAAATCCGGATGTGTCCCGCTACAAGCTTCAGCGTTCATTTGATCCCAATGGCCCATTTGTTACGGTGACTACAGTAAACTACACTGGACAACCTATCGTTTCATTCATTGACAATGGTGCACGTACAGATCAATACAGCTACTACTTCAGGGTGATCACCATCGATTCCTGCGGTAACGAAGTATTGATCAGTAACCTGGGGCGTACCATTCTGCTGACCGGACTTCCTGAGTTCAACCTGATCAACGAGCTTCGCTGGAACGAGTACATCGATTGGCTGGGTGATGTCAGCAATTATACCTTGTTCAGAAGCGTAGATGGTGTTTGGGATCCCACACCACTTGTGACTGTTAATGACGGCGTTTACGAGTTCAACGATGACGTATCTGAGTTGTACAAATTCCCACAGTACAGGGGCGAATTCTGCTATCGCGTGGAAGCACATGAAGGAGCCGGGAATCCCTATGGATTCACCGATACAAGCAGTTCCAACATTTTCTGCCTGATACAGGAGCCTCATGTATTCGTTCCCAATGCATTTACTCCCGGGGGGAAAAACAATATCTTCAAGCCGGATTTCATCTATGTGGGAACCAAAAACTATTTCTTCGCTGTATTCAACCGGTGGGGACAAAAAGTATATGAAACGCGTGTGCCCGGTGAAGGCTGGGACGGCACGTTCAATGGCTCAATCGCGCCCGAAGGCACTTATGCCTACACCGTTCGCATCTTCGGTACGAACGGCAGGGAGATTGAAAAGGTCGGAACCGTAACTCTCTTACGGTAGTTTTCCGGTCAACGCGTGGTGAGGCCGCTCAGGGATGGGCGGCCTTTTTTTATGTCTGCAATTATACTGGTCATCACAAAATCCACTTCTTCGCGGGGAATTCCTACTTTTGCGTGCCAATATACCCGATCATTTCATGAAAGCAGATCAGAAATTTATTGGCGAAGGACTCACCTACGACGACGTTTTACTTGTTCCGGCCTATTCAGAGGTCATGCCTCGGGAAACGGACACGTCTACGCAGTTCACCCGCAAAATTTCAATCCGCATTCCCATTGTTTCCGCGGCAATGGATACGGTGACCGAAGCCTCCATGGCCATTTCCATGGCTCAGGAAGGTGGTATCGGTGTGCTTCATAAGAACATGAGCATCGAACGCCAGGCAGCTGAAGTTCGGAAGGTCAAGCGCAGCGAAAGCGGGATGATCCAGGATCCGGTGACCATGACCGATGATGCCTCTATTGCCGAGGCATTACGTATCATGCGCGAGAACAAGATCGGCGGGATTCCGATCATCAATTCCAACGGAAAACTCAAAGGGATCCTCACCAACCGCGACCTGCGTTTTGAGAAAGACATGCGCAAAAAAGTGGCTGAAGTGATGACAAAGGACAACCTGATAGTCGCCACGGGTGTCACCAGTCTTCAAAAAGCAGAGCTGATCCTGCAGCAGCACAAGATTGAAAAGTTGCCAGTGGTCGATAAATCCGGCAAACTCATCGGCCTGATCACCTACAAGGACATCCTCAAATTCAAATCACGACCCAACTCCAATAAAGATGAACTTGGACGCCTTCGTGTAGCGGCTGCCGTCGGAGTCACCACCGACACCCTGGCCCGAATAGAAGCCCTGGTATATGCCGGTGCAGATGCAGTTGTGATCGATACAGCACACGGGCATTCCAAGGGTGTTCTTGACATGCTGAAGAAGGTGAAAAAAGCATTTCCGGCAATTGAAGTCGTGGTGGGGAATATCGCCACGGCGGATGCAGCCAAAGCGTTGGCTAAAGCCGGTGCAGACGCCATTAAGGTAGGGATAGGTCCCGGTTCCATATGCACCACAAGGATCATCGCCGGAGTTGGCGTTCCACAGCTTTGGGCCGTTCTGGAGGTTGCAAAAGCATTGAAAGGCAGTGGAATTCCGATCATAGCCGATGGAGGCATCCGCTTTACCGGGGATGTGGCCAAGGCCATCGCTGCAGGTGCGAGTACGGTGATGATCGGTTCCCTTTTCGCCGGAACCGAGGAATCGCCGGGAGAAACGATGATCTACGAGGGACGGAAATTCAAAGTTTACCGGGGCATGGGCTCCATCGAGGCCATGAAAGAAGGCTCCAAGGACCGGTATTTTCAGGATGCCGAGGACGACATCAAGAAACTGGTACCGGAAGGCATCGTTGGAAGGGTCCCATACAAAGGCACTGTAGCCGAGGAAATTTACCAGTTGGTAGGTGGTTTAAAAGCCTCCATGGGCTACTGTGGCTCAGCGACCATCCACGACCTTCAACAGGCTCGATTTATCCGAATCACCTCCTCCGGAATTCGGGAAAGTCATCCTCACGACGTCACCATCATCCAGGAAGCTCCGAATTACACACGCTGACCCATCCAAACCGGCATCCCAGCTGTGGTAAGATTGCTGGCCCGGATGATTCATTTTCACCCATTTTTAACCTTTCTCCGCGGTTCAAGCCTCTCGGACTTTAGTACATTTGCCCACCTGTTTCCACTATTATCACTGTCTATGAAAAACAGATTCTCGTACTCTCTTGTCCTGGTTAGCATTATCGGGATCAATTTCTGTCTTGCCCAGGGAACCAAAAAACCGTTCGCTTCCCCGGAAAAAGCCCCGGTTCCCAAAGCCGAATTTGTACAGGCCGCCCCTGCCAGTCCGGTGCTGATGACCATCGCGGAAGAGAAAGTACCGTTGTCCGAATTCGACCGGGTGTTCCGTAAAAACAACCGAGACTCCATTTTCACTGAAAAGGCCGTCAGGGAATATCTCGATCTCTTCATCAATTTCAAGTTGAAAGTCAAGGAAGCCGAGTCCCTGCGCATGGACACCAGCGAAACCTTCATTTCCGAATTGGCAGGTTACAGAAAACAGCTCGCTCAGCCCTATCTCACGGACAAGGAGGTTGGTGAACAACTCATTCGGGAAGCTTACGAACGCCTCAGCAAGGATGTTCGCGCCAGCCATATCCTCATCAAACTGTCGCAGGATGCATTGCCTAAAGACACCGTTGCGGTATACAACCGCATGCTGAAAATTCGTGACATGATCCTCAAGGGAGCGGACTTCAACAAGGTTGCACGCGACTCAAGTGAGGATCCCTCAGCGAAAGATAACGGGGGTGATCTGGGCTATTTTACCGGTATGCAGATGGTTTATCCGTTTGAAACGGCGGCATACACCACCAAAACCGGATCGATCTCCATGCCCGTCCGTACCCGTTTCGGGTACCATATCATCAAGGTTACCGACAGTAGTCCGGCTCAAGGTGAACTCCGCGTAGCACACATCATGGTGCGTTTGCCGAAAGAGGCTACTGACAGTACTCGTGCCGTTGCCGATGCGAAAATCAAGGAAGCCATGAAGGCGCTCGCAGGAGGAATGTCGTGGGATACAGCCGTTTCGAAATACAGCGAAGACAAGGGCTCGGCACGCAAAGGCGGGGAATTGCCTTGGTTTGGTACAGGAAAGATGGTTCCTGAATTCGAAAAGGCCGCCTTCGGTCTGAAAAATGTGGGTGATTACAGCCAGGTAGTCACCACGAGCTATGGATACCATATCATCCGTTTGCTTGAGAAGCGTGGAGTGCCTCCTTTTGAGGATAAGAAAAGCGAGCTGAAGCAACTCATCGCCCGCGATAGCCGGAATGAAGCTTCCAAGGCAAGCATGGTCGCTAAAATCAAATCCCAATACCGCTACAAGGACATCACAGCCAGCCGCGATGAGCTGATCAATAGCCTCGACTCCTCCCTAATGGAAGGAGAATGGGATCTTGCCAAGGCCGAAAAATTCAAAAAGAACGTTTTCACGCTTAGCGATTCCGGCTCAACACCTGTTGTTTATACCCAGCAGGATTTTGCGAAGTATATCACTACTCACCAGACAAAACGTACCGGCACAACGATCATGTCCATCGGTCTTTCCATGTATGATCAATGGGTAAGTGAAACCTGCCTGGCGTTTTATGAGGCGCGTCTCGAGAAGTTGTTCCCTGACTTTCGAAACCTGATGAAAGAATACCGCGATGGCATTCTCCTCTTCGACCTCACCGATAAAATGGTTTGGAGCAAAGCGGTCAAAGACACCACCGGACTCGAAACCTTTTATCAGTCCAACAAGAACAACTACCTGTGGGGAGAAAGATGCGATGCCGTAGTATATTCATCGAAGGATGAAAAAACAATGGCCGAATTCCGCAAGCAGATGCTGAAGGGTAAAAAATCGTCGGACGAGATCATGGATGCGATCTCCAAAGGGAATCCCAGTCCGGTAAGCCGCCGCGACGGCCGATTCAACCATGGCGATAACGAAGTGATGGAAAACCTGGCCTGGAAACCCGGATTGAGCGAACTCGTTCAGCGTAACAACCTCTGGTATCTGGTCGATTTCAAACAAGTCTTACCGGTAACTCCCAAAAGCCTGGATGAGGCTCGCGGAGTGATCACTGCCGATTACCAGACCTATTTGGAAAAGGAGTGGTTGCAATCGCTCCGCGGACGTTACAAAGTGGACGTTGACGAGTCGGTTCTTCAGCAAATGTGGAAGTAATTCGACCTTCGATAGCGCATTGTCCATTCGGAATTCATCTCTCAATACATCCGCGGTCAGGCCTGTCCTTCTGATGGCAGTCATGACCACATTGGCTGTCCTATCCGCCTGTGATCGTATTCGTTCTGTCTCGAGCGACGACGACAGGGTTGTTGCAAGAGTATTCGACCGGTATCTTCATTCCAGTGACCTTGAACATATCGTCACCCCGGGAACTTCCAGGAACGACAGCATGGCCATCATCAGGCAGTACGTTGAGAATTGGATTCAACGGGAGACTGTTTTGAAGAAAGCGGAAGACAACCTTACCGATGACCAGAAATTTGTTGAACGCCAGCTAGAAGAGTACCGCAATTCGCTCATCACGTACATTTATGAAAGCGAACTGGTGAAGCAGAAGCTGGATACGTCCATCAGTGAGAAAGAGATCGAACAGTATTACAACGACCATCCGAATCATTTTCAACTGAAAAGCAACATCATTCAGGCCTATTACTTCAGGTTGCCCAACAACTCACCAAAGTCTGCGAAAATCAAAACTTGGTTCCGCAGCAACAAACCCAAAGACCGTCAATCACTGGAAGAATACTGTTATCAGTTCGCCACAGAATATTCTTTCAATGCCGAAGAATGGATTCTTTTTGACGACCTGCTTATGAAAGTCCCCATCCAGACCTACAATCAGGAGCAATTTCTTCGCAACAACCGCTTCATCGAAATTCCCGACTCCAACGGAACCTATTACGTCGAAATCAAAGGATTCAAGATGCGGGAAAGCGCATCGCCCCTGCAATTCGAACGGGAAAACATCCGAAATCTCATTCTGAACAAACGGAAAATAGATCTTATACGTTCCATGGAAAAGGATGCCTACCAGGACGCCCTTCAAAAAAATGAAATCGAAAATTTCCTTACCGGTAAATAGAATCCTTACGATTCCCGTGTTTATCGTCGCATGCCTTGCGGCGACAACAACATTTGCCCAGCCCGGCAAGGACACCAAAGTGGTTGACCAGATCATCGCCGTGGTGGGTAACAACATCATCCTGCTCTCCGATCTTGAAGCACAGGCTCAACAAGCCTTGCCACAGACCAACCTTCGTGGTGAGGCTCTCCGATGCCGCGTACTCGACCAGTTGCTTCTTCAAAAACTTCTTCTACACCAAGCCGACCTCGACAGCATCACGGTGAGTGACGATCAAGTTGAGCAGAAGATCAACCAGAACATGTCGTATTTCATTCAACAGATCGGATCAGTTGAAAAACTTGAGCAGTACTACGGGAAATCCATTGCTGAACTGAAAGAGGAGTTCCGACCTGTGGTCAGGGATCAGTTGCTTGTGCAGCAAATGCAAAGCAAGCTTACCGGTTCGGTCACCGCCTCTCCTGCCGATGTCAAGAGTTTTCTGGATAACGTACCCGTAGATAGCCTGCCATTGATCAATGCTGAAGTGGAGTATGCCCAGATCCTGATGAAGGTACCCGTGAGCAAGGAGGAAAAGCAAAGCTCCCGCGAACAGATCGACGCTTTGCGAACCCGAATTGTCAATGGTGACGATTTTAGCACACTTGCAGTCCTTTACTCCCAGGACAAGGAAAGTGCGAAACAGGGAGGTGAGCTCGGACTAGTCAACCGGGGAGATCTTGTCCCCGAATTTGAAGCGGTGGCCTTCCGCCTTAAAAACACTTCCGAGGTTTCGGAAGTGGTGGAATCCCCTTTCGGCTTCCACATAATCCAGTTGATCGAACGTCGTGGCGAACGCATCAATTGCAGACACATTCTTATACGCCCCAAAGTCACTTCAGCCGATGTGTTGGCGACTCAGCTGCAGGCCGACAGCCTGGTTGCAGCCATTAAAGCAGGAACAACTACGTTCACCAAGGCTGCAGAAGAGTTCTCTGATGACAAGGACAGCAAACTGAATGAGGGAAATGTAATCAACCCTGCTTCCGGTTCCACTCGTTTCGAACCGGACCAGGTAGACCCCATGCTTCTCTTCCAGCTGGATAAGATGGAGATCGGCGATGTGTCCGCACCAATTCCCGGTGCAACCCGCGAAGGAGATCAGGCTTACCGGATCATCAAGCTCAACGGCCGAACTCAGCCCCACCGTTTGAATATCCGTGATGATTATCAACGAATCCAGGAACTGGCCCTCAGCGACAAGCAAAACCGCATACTGGAAAACTGGCGGAACAAAAGAAAAGGATTGACGTATATACGCATTGTGGAAGACCTCCTTGTTTGCCCAGAGCTTCAGGAATGGGTTGCTTCCGAAAAACCATAAGACCCTTTACATATGCAACTCCACCATTCTTCCGATGTTGAAGCAGCCAACGACCTCAGGGCTGCCTATCAGAAATTACGTTCTGAAATCGGTAAGGTCATCATCGGTCAGGACCAGGTGGTCAAAGACTCCCTGATCTCCATTTTCAGCAACGGCCACTGCCTGCTGGTCGGTGTACCCGGGCTTGCCAAAACTTTGCTGGTGAATACCATTGCACGGGTACTTGGCCTCAGTTACAACCGCATCCAGTTCACTCCCGATCTGATGCCCAGCGATATCATCGGTACCGAGATCCTGGATGAGAGCCGGCAATTCAAATTCATCAAAGGCCCCCTGTTCGCCAATATCATTCTGGCTGACGAGATCAACCGAACACCTCCCAAAACCCAGTCGGCCTTGCTGGAGGCCATGCAGGAACGTGCTGTTACTGCCGCAGGAAAGCGCTACGAACTCCCCTCGCCTTTCTTTGTACTCGCCACCCAGAACCCGATTGAACAGGAAGGAACTTACCCCCTTCCGGAGGCTCAGCTTGACCGTTTCATGTTCAACGTGATGCTCGACTACCCCAGCCTGGAAGAGGAACTCCTGGTAGTGAAAAGCACGACCGGTGATACTCGCGTTGACCTCTCCCCTGTTCTGAGCGGTGAAGAGATCGTGTATTATCAGCAGCTGATCCGCAGGATACCTGTTCCCGAAAATGTATTACAGTTTGCTGTGCAGTTGAGCGCCAAAACACGCCCACAGACGGCAAATGCGGCATCCATCACCAACGAATACCTGAGCTGGGGTGCCGGTCCGCGTGCTTCTCAATTCCTGGTTGTGGGTGCGAAGTGCAATGCCGTACTCAACGGCAAATACTCTCCCGACATCGAGGATGTGAAAGCCATTGCGCCCGCCATTCTCAGGCATCGCATCGTTAAGAATTTCAAGGCTGAAGCAGAGGGTATGAGTGTCGAAAGCATCATCGGAGAATTGCTGAACAAGTAACCGGACTCACAAACTTTATAATCAGCTCTTGTGACTTCGGTTACAGGAGCTGATTCCATTTCAGGCTATTTTTGCAGCCTTCACCAGAAAAAACCATGACTACTGAACGCGTTCACCTTCTGATCATCGGATCCGGTCCTGCCGGTTACACAGCGGCTATCTATGCATCCCGTGCGGACCTTAAGCCTGTGCTTTATCAGGGACTTCAACCCGGAGGTCAATTGACCATCACCACCGAGGTGGAAAATTATCCGGGATATCCGGACGGCGTTCAAGGTCCTCAAATGATGGTCGATTTTGAGAAGCAAGCCAAACGATTCGGTGCTGATATCCGTTTCGGGTATGCCACGGCGGTTGACTTTTCCGGTCCTGTCAAGAAAGTGGTGATCGATGAAAATCACACCGTTGAGGCCGATGCAGTAATCATCGCCACCGGTGCCAGTGCCAAATGGCTTGGCCTCGAGTCGGAGAAACGACTGAATGGATTCGGAGTGAGTGCCTGTGCTGTTTGCGACGGGTTCTTCTTCCGCGGCCAGGATGTCGCCATTGTAGGTGCGGGAGATACAGCCGCTGAGGAAGCTTCCTACCTGGCCAAGCTATGCAGGAAGGTGTATATGCTTGTTCGAAAAGGAGAAATGCGCGCCAGCAAAGCCATGCAGCATCGGGTCTTGAATACTGCCAACATCGAAGTGCTGTTCAATACCGAAACAGTGGAAGTGCTCGGTGACCAAACGGTGAACGGTGTTCGGGTTCGCAATACGCTTAGCGGAGAAAACAGGGATCTGGAGGTCACCGGTTTCTTTGTCGCCATCGGGCACGAGCCCAACACGCAGATTTTCCGGGGACATCTTGAGCTGGACGATGCCGGTTACATCAAAACAAGGCCCGGTTCAACCTACACTACCGCTGAGGGCGTATTTGCAGCCGGCGATGTGCAGGATCACATCTACCGCCAGGCCGTGACCGCGGCAGGGTCAGGATGTATGGCCGCTTTGGACGCTGAACGCTGGATCGCTGCCAGGGGGTAATTGATAAGCCATTACTTCAGTTGATCAACACAACTGATTTATTATCAATTATTAAATCGATTTAAAGACTCACTTTAACGCCCCGTTGAATTGACGGTTTAACTGTTCATTGCAGTCATCTCAGGCATTCAGAATACGCCTTAGGTAGTTGAGCTGTCCTGTGTGTCGTGACAGGTGACAGGACAACTGCATCAGGAAAAACGCCTTGCTTTTCCCTTTATGGTGCGGTGGTGCCTGCGGCATTTCCTCTAGTAGTTCCTCGGGTTTCACCTCATCGAAAGCCTGGTCAAGGGCGATCATCGTTATTCGGATACTATGAACGATCTCCTTTTTGGATTGACTTTTCGCCGAGAATTCAGCCTCACGGTCCCGTTGGTACCCGTCATTTGCAAGCACCGATCCGATGAAGTGCCTCAGGTTGCCGCAAAGGTGCAGTGCCAGGGTGGCGCAGCTGTTGGTCACTCCGGGCAGCGTTGACCACAACTTGTCTTCTTCACAGCTTTCGATTTCATCAATCAGTACCTGCACATCGCGCAGAATAATTTCCCGGATCGACCGGAGGAATTGATCGTTCATGGCTTGAATGGTTAAGCGCGCAAAGCAATGGTTTTTCCGGTGATGGTCTTCCAGGTTTCGGCTGTTTTGGCATCGATCTTTTCGATGGATTCTGCCGAGAGTTTCTCCTCCCAGTCGTTGGTTTTTCCGGCCCTGAAAAAGGTGTTCGGGTTGAAATGGAATGTGCCCGGATTTTTCGTGATGCTCTCCTTCATGGTATCGAAGGCCGTGCTTTCAGCGACTTCGTTCAAAGCATTTTCATCGAGAATGGCCGTAGGCGATATGAACCTGTTGATGGCGCGGGCAGACTCGATCTTGTTCTCAACAAGCTCTTCGTACCGGAGTACAAGCACGCTCTCAGGTCGTATCCTACCTCCGCAGGCTGCGATCCATTCGGCCGTGTGCCGGTGGTAATCACCGAAGTAGAGTCCGCCTCCGAGAAAATGATCCACAAAAGTGTCGATGCCCATATCCTGAGGGAACTGCAACAAGGGATGCGACTTGTAGAAGAAGTACTGGGAAACTGCTGCTCCTTTCGGATCCCTGTAAACAAAGATGAATTTGGTTCCGGGATGGATACTGCGGAAAGGCAAATCTTCGGGTTCACAGTGCGTATACCAAACCCGGGGTTCACCTTTGGTGCGTTCACGGAATTGATTGAAGTCATCGATCCCGTGCTGCGCCACCATCACCTCGGGCCAGGGAACGGTACCGTGCCCGATATCGCCTGCCGCCATACCGTGTCCCTCTGCGTAAGGGTGTGCTCGGCGGAGTATCTCGACCACAAATTTCTTGGTGAGGTGGGTACCTACCTTTTGGTGGGTGCAGATGATGATGTCGTTCTCGTCGGTATCCCAACCTTCCTGAAGCTGCCGTATGGAATTCGGATCGATGAATGGAGGAAGAATGCGGCCTTCGTGGTGGTGGCAAAGCAATCCGTTTTCGAGTATGGAGTCCGGTTGACCGATGACCTTGAATCGTGGGGTGTTTTTGGGCGTTTCCATGGCTATGAGGTTGAGGTTGAGGTTGAGGTTAAGCTTAAGGTGAAAGGATTGTCGAGGGGATTCAAAGGTGGGCAACCAATAATCCGCTCTCGGTGGGGAGTATTTCGTGGCTCACCTCTTCATTCGTAAACCAATCGAGGAAAGGCTGACACTCTGTTCTGCGATCGGTGACATTATCGGCGAGAATGAGGCAATTTTCGGAAAGCAACTTGTGGGTGATGAGCAACTGAAGCTGATTCAGGTATTGGTCCTTTTGGGCATCGAAGAAGACCACGTCGTAAGGGGTCTTCAATTTCGGTATGGTCGACGAGGCATCACCTACCCAAACTTTGACCGGAGCTCCGCAGAGGATCATCCTGTTTTGTGTTGACCTGGCCACTGCCGGATCGAACTCGAGGGTATCGATGTGGGCATATCCGTGGATGAGTCCCGAGGCGAGGTACAAGGTGGACAAGCCATGTCCGGTACCGATTTCCAACACTCTTGATGGAGCATGGGCAGACACGAGATCGGTCAATAATGGGCCGGTATCTTGTCTTACCGGATTTCTCCAGCCATACCGGCCGTTGCCGTTGGAGTAACTTTCGCCCTGCTTGCTCATCTGTTCAAGCTCGAGGATCTGTGTGAAGAAGGAGGTCTTCAACGTGGCGGAGGTGGTGGTCGTGTTCATGTTTGCAAAGAAGGGCCGTTGGGATACCGGCATCAAGGCCTTGACCTCCCCCGTTCGGGTGAATCGTTTCCGGGGATTCGTGATGTTGCTGAATCCCCCGCCCTATCTTTGTTGTATGAATATTCCGGAGCAAAAGGAAACGATTTGCGCGCTGGCCACCGCACCCGGCGCCGGAGCGATCGCAGTGATTCGCGTTTCGGGACCGGAAGCTTTCCGGGTGTTCGACGGATTTTTCTTTGATGCGAAAGGACGGCCCAAATCACTCGTCGATGCTAGACCCAGAACCGTTCACTTCGGTCAATTGATGAACCAGGGGCAGGTGGTGGACGAGGTGCTTCTCACACTCTTCAAAGGTCCGCACTCCTACACCGGTGAGGACACAGTAGAGATATCCTGTCACGGATCCGTGTTCATCCAGCAAAGCATATTGGCACTTCTTCAGCGAAGAGGACTGCGCCTGGCCGGTCCCGGTGAATTCACCATGCGGGCCTTTCTGAACGGCAAGATGGACCTGAGTCAGGCCGAAGCCGTCGGTGATCTGATCGCTGCCGAGCACGACCGGGCACACCAGGCCGCGCTGCAACAGTTACGGGGTGGATATACGAAAACCATTCAGGCACTACGTCAACAGCTGATCGATTTCGCTTCCCTTCTTGAACTTGAGCTTGATTTTGCCGAGGAAGACGTGGAGTTCGCCAACCGGGACAAATTGACCGAGCTGGTAGTTGCGTTGTTGAAAGAGATCCGAAATCTTCAGGCCGGCTTCGCTTCAGGGAATGTGCTGAAAAACGGCATTCCGGTGTTGATAGCCGGAAAGCCGAATGTGGGTAAAAGTACCCTGCTCAACGCCCTGTTGAACGAGGAGAAAGCCATTGTCAGTGATATTGCCGGCACCACACGCGATGTCATCGAGGACCACCTGGTCATCGACGGCCTCCGGTTCCGTTTCATGGACACGGCGGGTATCCGACAAACCGAGGATTCCATTGAGCGCATTGGCTTAGAACGCACCATGCAGCATGCTGCCAAAGCTTCGCTTATGGTTTACCTCTGTGATCCCGAACAGAGTGATGCGGATAGCCTACAAGAGGAAATCGATCAGATGCGTCGCACTAGCGGAAATCTGGATGCTCCCCTGATCCCCGTCATCAACAAAAGTGACTGTCACGATAATGCTGCACTTCATGCGCGCTACCGTGGCCTGGAGGGCGCAGTCTATCTGTCTGCGAGAACGGGGACCCGGCTGGAAGAATTGAAAGCAAAACTGGTTTCCGCCGCCTTGCTTCTGACTTCCTCCCACAGCGACCTGCTGGTCACCAATGCCCGCCACGCCGAATCCCTGCACAAAGCAGGCACTGCACTGGAAAAAGTGATTGAGGGAATGAAACACAACCTGAGCACCGACCTATTGGCTTTCGAGCTCAAGGATGCCATCCTGAACCTGGGTGAGATCACCGGAGAAGTCTATACCGATGATCTGTTGGGGAATATTTTCAGTAAGTTTTGTATCGGGAAGTAAGTCCGCATCGTCAAAAGAGCATTTACAGATTCAAGACAAGGCATTGATTTTATGCAGTGTTTTACAACCAACAAGGATACTTCAGCCCATCAACTTTAAATTTTCAAGCCATTCCTTATCGATTTTTCAAAAATATGGCCAAAGTATCAAGCTGGTTTGCTTTGATAATCGGTTTGCTTTTCCCGGATTCAAGATTAACCTACCCGTGATCTGTGCCTGTTTAAACTCGAATTACAAACAGAATCACTTTGAAAAACGTGAACCAGCAACCAAGTAGAACTCTGTGTTGAATTTTCACTCCAAATGGTTTACTTTAGTGAAAAATGAACATGAAAATGAAAAAAGCGATATTCCTTTTCATCCTGCTGTTTGCATGCATCAACTCCTTTGCGCAAACTGCCACTAATTTCAATTGTAACGATTGTTCAGGAACGAATCATGACCTGTTCACCGAATTGGATGCAGGGAAAGTGATTGTACTGGTATGGGTGATGCCTTGCAGCGGCTGTATCTCCCCTGCAACAACGGCATATACCACAGTCCAGAACTTTCAGACTTCGAACCCGAACAAGGTTTACTACTACCTTATCGATGATTATGCAAATACCACCTGTAGCGCATTGAATACTTGGGCCAATAATCTGGGGATCAATCAGAGCGCATGGTCGGCGCGTTTTGTGAATTCTTCGATAGATATGCTGGATTACGGTTCCACAGGCATGCCGAAGATCGTTGTGGTGGGAGGACCAAATCACCAGGTGTACTATAACGTCAACAATACGGTGAGCCAAACGGCCTTGCAAAACGCCATTACCACGGCATTATCGGCTACCGGCATCCAGGAAGAAGTTAAAGACCTTGAAATAAGCTTGTTCCCAAATCCGGTTTCAGAAAATGCCAACATCCAACTCTCACTGTCAAAATCAACTGATCTTCTGATCACCCTTATTGATCTACAAGGGAAACAACTGAAAGAAATCTACAGTGGTTTCATGAGCGCCGGAAAAAATGAGTTGACGTTCAGCACAGTCGAATTTCCTGCCAACAAATACCTCCTCAAGATCAGCAATGGGACTGAGGCAATCGTTCGACCATTGACAATCAGTCGTTGAGACTCAGCCCCAACAAATCTGCTTTGGTTTGATATCTACAAGCTGTTGGTCTAAGCTGAATCCAGAATAAGAACTGTGTTGAGAGACGTAACTATTAATCTGCAAATTGCATCACAAACCGGATATACCCTTCTTCATACACTTCGTACACGTGATTGACAGTACGACCATTTGAATTTTTCATCGCAGCCTCTCCAAGCGCCGGATAGGCCTTCATGGCGGCTATGACCATGGATATCATTCCACCGGTCTTCAATTCAACTGCCAGGCAGTTACCCGGTGGTATAGTGAAGGTGCGAAACCCCTTTTGTGAAAGAAATAGTGCTGAGTCTTCCTGAATGCTCAGCACTACGGCTGCCAACGCCCGAAGATCCTCCTTGGCTACACTGTCGGGATTATCGAAGTAAACTCCCATCATCCTGGGTTTCTCAAAACCAAGCGATTTGCATGTGGACGACACTCGTTCGAAGGCGGGACCGATTTTCTCATAAGGACCGGTATGGTCTAAACCCACTACCAGGTATCCGGGCGAGGTCGATTCTTTCACTGTGACTTTCGTGAAAGCCCCCTGGTACCCCAGGAATGCAAGCAGGATTACCACGAGAACTCCGAGGACTATAAATGCTTTTTTCATGTATTAGTTTGGGTTGATGAATATCGTCAATCAAGGGGTGGTTGACCTTCGCTTTATTTACGAATATCAAGGATATCGAATGCAAACGCATACTGCAAAGCCACCTCTTTCAAACGCTCGAAACGACCGCTGGCACCGCCGTGTCCGGCATCCAGGTTGGTGTGCAGGAACAGATGGTTGGAGTCTGTTTTCATGGTTCGCAGCCGGGCAACCCATTTGGCCGGCTCCCAGTATTGCACTTGCGAATCGTGCAGGCCGGTGGTGACCAGCATGTGTGGGTAGGCCTTTTTCTCCACGTTGTCGTAGGGTGAATACGATAACATGTACTCATATTGTTCTTTGATGTTCGGATTGCCCCACTCCTGCCATTCGAACGTGGTCAGGGGAATGGTTTCGTCCATCATGGTGGTGACCACATCCACAAAGGGCACATCGGCGACCAATCCCCTGTACACCTCGGGAGCCATGTTGCTGATGGCTCCGATCAGAAGCCCCCCCGCACTACCGCCGCTGGCAAAGAGTTTGTCCTTTGCAACGTAGTTGTTATCCTGCAGCCATTTCGAACAATCGATGAAATCGTTGAAGGTGTTTTTCTTGCTCAACATCTTACCGTCCTCATACCACGCTCCACCCATCTCTTGTCCTCCCCTGACGTGACCTATGGCATAGACAAAACCACGATCCAGCAAGCTCAGCCGCGCACTGCTGAAATACGGATCCATGGAACTGCCATAGCTGCCATAGGCGTAGATCCAGCCGGGCAAACTGCCATCCTTCCTGAACTTGTCTTTCCGGTAAACAATACTGAGCGGGATTTGCCATCGCGTGATGGAACCATGATCCGTTCAGTCACGTAGTTGCTTTTATCGAATCCCCCAAGCACCGTCTGCTCCTTCATCAGTTTCTTCTCCTTGCGGTTCATGTCGTAATCGAAGGTGGAATTGGGCGTGGTCAGCGAAGTGTATGTATAGCGAAGAACAGTGCTTTTCATATCCGGTGTGTAACCAAGCCCGGCAGAATACGCAGGCTCGCCGAAGTCAAGGTAATGTCCTTCACCACCGGTACGCGGAACGACTTTGATCCTAGACAGGCCCTCCTTGGTTTCCTGAAGCACCATGAAGTCATTGAAGTAATCGGCTTGCTCCAGGAAGACATCCGTCCTGTGCGGAACAACATCCTTCCAATTCGTTGAACCCGGGGTGGAAACCGGAGTTTGAACCAGCTTGTAGTTCACCGCATCCTTGTTGGTGGTGATCAGGAAATCAGTTGCATACGCATGGTCTGTACTGTATTTCATGTTGTCCTGAATAGGCTCGATCAGTACTGGAGCACCCGGCTTGTCCGCATCGATGAATCGCTCGCAATTCGCATCGGTGCGACCAGAGTAGATGAAGATATACCGCTTCGACTTGGACTTGCTCAATCCACAATCCAATGTCTGGTCCTTTTCTTCATACACCAGTTCATCCTGTTTCGGATCCGCACCGATGATATGCCGTTTTACACGGTCGATACGCAGGGTTTGGGGATCCGGAAGGGAATAAAAAAAAGAACTGTTGTCGTTGGTCCACTCTACTCCTCCTCGTGTGTTTTCAATTTTATCGGACAGGAAGGTGCCCTTACTGAGATCCTTCACCTGAAGGGTGTAGAAGTTTCGACCTACCGTATCCATGGACACAACCGCCAAGGCATGGTTCGGACTAACGGAGAGGAACATGTTGAAATACGATTTTCCTTTTCCGAGCGCATTGCCGTCCGCAATGACTTCCTCTGCAGCCTCCAGCGAGCCCTTTTTCCGGCAATACACCGGATACTCCCCTCCTTCAACGTACCGAACGTAATAGTAATAGTCATCCAGCTTGTAAGGAACCGAAGAATCATCCTCCTTGATCCTGCCTTTCATTTCCCTGAACAGGTTTTCCCTGAAGTCACGGGTATGGGCCAACATGGTATCGAGGTAGCTGTTTTCGGCCTTGAGGTAATCGATCACCTCGGCATTCTCCCTTTCGTTGAGCCAGAAATAGGGATCCGACCTTTCGTGGCCATGTTTGGCAACGAGTGTTTTCGGTTTTAGAGCTGCCAAAGGAGGCTTTACGTCGGGATAAACCGCTTTTTCAGGTTCAGGTTGATTGCAGGCTATGGACATGGTCAGTACGGTGAAATAAAGTATGAAATGCTTCATATAAAAGACTGTTTGATGGCAAAGATACCCATGCCGGCTATTTCAGGGATTGCCGGATCAGGGCTTTCTACCGTTGAAATCCATCGATTGACAGAAATTCCTTGTAACCTGATTTTCCATTTCGTAATTTGCAGTTCATAGACAGCCTTTAGCTCCATGAAAAAAGCCTTACTCCTTTTTTTGGTTTCAATGCTCAGCGTTAGCGCATTTGCATTGACATCCATCACCACCAGGAACATCAAAGGTGGCCCATTTTGTTCAGGACAGTCCTTCTTTGTCCAATTCACTATCTCCGGAGGTCCCGCGAGTGTCGGTAATGTATTCAATGCCGAGATGTCGGATGCCGATGGCTTATTCACTGCACCCGTAGTCATCGGTTCAGTCACCAGTACCACTGCTGCGCCAATTTCATGCACCATACCATTGGGTACGGCTTCAAGTTCAAAGTATCGCATCCGGGTGGTATCCACCTTGCCTGCGGTCATTGGTTCCGCAGCCAGGAACAGGGTTTCGGTGGATCCCCCTCTTCAAAATGTATACCTGAGCGACACCACTTCCACCACCATGAAACTGAACTGGAACTCCCTGGGGTCTAATTTCAACTACAAGGTGAGGTACCGTCCGGTAGGACAGACCGGCTGGGGACAAGGTCCGTACACGCAGGTCGGTACAGCCACTTCCTATGTCTTTACGGGACTTATTCCGTCCACAGCCTATGAATTCCAGGTAAGCGCCTCCTGCTTCGATTATTCAGCAGGCTGGGTCTCGGCATTCGGGACTACCTATGCGGCTATCCGCTTCGGAAATCTTGCCGGCGATGCATTCCAGATCATGCCATCCGGAAACGGAAAGCAATTCCGGTTGGTTTTTCCCGTAATCGGCTGCAATTCCGCCGACCTGAAAGTTTACTCTGCGATCGGCAATCAGGTGAAAGGGAACAGATTCAATGTCCAGTCAGGCTTGAACGAAGCCCAGCTCAGCATGAGTGACATGGCCTCGGGCATTTACATCGTCCAGCTGAATGTCGATGGTCGCCGATTCACCAGGAAAATAACCATTCAGGACTGATTAAAATCAATAAGATACGACCCTAAAAACTGCCCTCAGGAATGGGGGCAGTTTTCATTTGAACCGGTACAAGACTGATTCATGTCAGTTCAGTTTAAGACGGCTGATCAAAAATTATCTTTGGAGAAGAAAGCCAAATCATTGACACATGAGCATTTCAATACGCATAGCTAACCTTGCAAATTCATCTTTTAAGTATTCCCTCCTGGCATTTTTCCTGTTATCTGTCCAACCGGTGTTGAAGGCCCAACCTTGCAAGGAGGTTGTGGGTTATTATTGCAACTGGCAATGGTACGACCGGTCCAACCTGGTCAATCCCATGACCATTCCCTATTCCAAATACACCATCCTGAATTATGCTTTCCTGAACCCTCAGGCCAATGGCAGCATTGCGTTATTCGACTCCTGGGCCGACGAAAATCTTTTGCTGGGACCCATGAACTGGAGTACCGGATTACGAAACAATACCCAATCCCTGCCCTACCGCGCCCATTTGAACAATGTAAAAGTCCTCGCTTCGATCGGAGGATGGACCCTCTCCAACAATTTTCCGGGTATCGCATCCGACCCGATCAAACGCGCCACCTTCGCCAGCCACTGCCGCCAACTGATCACCACCTACGATTTTGACGGAATTGATATCGATTGGGAATACCCCGGTTATGCGCCACACGGGGGCACAGCGGCCGACAAGGTGAACTATACCGTACTTCTTCATCAAGTA
>JAULUX010000139.1:0-16879 GCA_032111385.1 Bacteroidia bacterium | reverse complement strand
TCATCAGCCGAAGCACGCATCTCATCCGACCATTTTTAGGATTAAAAAGGTGGGCACCTTTCCTTCTTAAAAACGTAAAAATCATCCATTGGGCGCATGACCTGCATACCAGCAGCAAATACACAGGTGTCTATAAAAGATCCGACTTCCTACTGGCCACCAACAGCAGCACCCTGGAATCGATGCTCAAACTGGTCAACCGGTCAAAGAGTGACGGATGCATCACCCTCAACCCTGTAACCAACCAGCAAGCTGTTGAAACGCTCACCCAAGAGGAGGCCAGAAAACAAATCCAACTTGAAAACCTCTCTGCTCCTTTGGTCGTCTACACCGGAAAAATCGGAATGCATTACGACCGGGAGCTCAGGCATATTTTCACTGCAGCCAAAATGCTGCCCTCATTTCAATTTCTTTTGACGGGGGGGAAACAAGACACCGTACGTTTTTGGGAGGAATATTGTGAAAGCGAAGGCATATCAAACATCCAATTCACCGGCTATATTCACAACTACCGACGCGTCAGGCTTTATCAGTATGCGGCCGACGTACTCATCTCCTATTATACAGATCAGGCTCACGACACCCGATACAACCTTCCGAACAAAATTTGTGAATACATGATTGCTGGACGGATCATCGTCACTCCGGATTATCCGGCGACCCGTGATCTGCTGAAAAATGACAATTGCCATTTTGTTCGACCGGACGACTCCATGGCATTGGCAGAGGGGATCCGGTATGTTATCGAACATCGTCCAGAGAGCGATCAAAAAGCCGCCAGGGCCTCAAAAGAAGCTCGGGAGCTCTCCTTCCGAAAAATCGCCGCCACCATCCTTCTGGCCCTTCCAAAATGAACCCCACGCACCCACTGTCCAACTACCTGAGAAGAGGCTTTACTGATCGAAAATCAAGACTTCTTTCGTTGCTCTCTCCTTACAAGGTTGCAGAGGATCTTTTCACAGAAATTGAGTGGAATTCCATTGCATGCGAAAGCGAATTCTCAGAGGTATCGCAAAACTTCAAGATTCAGTCCGCTGATAAGCGTTCACCCGTTTCCAACCCTGTTTTCCGCTACCTCGATGCAAATCCTCACCCGGCTATCCGTACAGCTCTACTTTTCGGCAGCCTGGCGGATGGAACTGCATGCCCATACAGCGACTTCGACGGCATTCTCGTCATCGATTGTTCAGCCATTAAAAGTGCGGTATCTCTGCTCAGGCTCCGGAACATCATTGTTCGTACTGAAGAGATGATGTTGGATACTGATCCTCTACAGCACCATGGCTGGCATTTTGTTCTGATTGATGCAGAACAAAAGATTGTCGGCATGGATCTTCCTGGAGAAATTCTCGAAGAGTGTAAAACCATTCACCCCTTCCATCCCATCGAACTCCAAATTTGCGGTGCCGTGCAACCTGTTGATCCAATGGAAAGCTACAGGCATATAGTTGCTTCGATACGGAAAAAGCTGATGGATCAAAGAACCCTTTCTTGCTTGTATTCATTCAAGACACTCTGCAGTGAGTTCATGCTCGTACCGGCACTATTTCTTCAAGCCATGAGCCGCCCTGTATCCAAGAAAGAAAGCTTCAACGTCATTGGATCGCACATCAATTCCGACAAACTTGCCGCCCTCAGAACGGTTAGCGAATGGAGACTGAATTGGAAAAAACCTGATATGAGCACGAACATCAGGCTCTTCCATGCATGTAAAAAGCGAGGAATTCGGCTTTCATTTTTATTGCCCGCAATTCCCGATGCCATTCGAAGTTCATTCCCCGGTTGGAAAACAGAGGCTGAATCTTTCCTCAGTGCCTGTGATGAGAAATTAGAGCAGCATCGTTTTCAGTCGTAGCCCAACCGCTTCATGGTATCAGAACAGCACCGACGGATCACATCCCGTTGTTCGTCTGACAACCGCCTGACAGCCTCCTCATTCATATTGCGAATACGCGACTTGGACCCGTGTATATTGAATTCCAAATCATGAATTCCGGAGCTGTATTCGGACAATCCAAGGAACCTGGTGATTTCTTTGAAAACCTGTGATGGATTTGAAGTGAGTTGCTCGTAGGTCAATTGAAAGTGGTGGTTCAGAAAAGGGATATCTTCCAACAAAATCCGGTTGGACTCGCTCCACTGCAGAGCCGCTTGCTCAACCCCATGCCCCTCCTTCCTGGCGATTCCTGAGCAGACCGCGAAAGGATCCCTAAAAATGGAGATAAACACGGCATTGGGGAAAACACGTTGCAACCACCTTGACCGGGCCGCATTCAATACTGTTTTCTCCAGGAGCACCTTACTGTCCGGTCGGTTGAAGTACCAGGCCCAATCGCGTTTTAATTTCGCAAGATCCACACCGGGATCGGAAGTCTCAGTCCAATGGAATCGGCCGACATCCAGTGCCCACAACCGCGGCAAGCCCACGGATGCACCGGTTGGCAGCTGGTCCGTGAAAAATTGGCCTTCCCTGGGCATACTTCCAACGGCAGGATGAATGGAGAGCAAATCATGCAAAAGGGTGGTTCCGGAGTTGTAACATCCAAGAATAAAGACCCATTTTTCAGGCTGAAGTCGAGGCGAAAAAAAACGGCTTAAAAAGTGAGACCTTTTCCGCAAGAGCAGGTTCCAATCGACCGCTTTTAAATTCATGACGACAAATATAGACGCGGGCCAGGGGCGGACTGAGGCGGATGGCTAAAAAAATTAACTTTGTTTGAGTCCGCTATGCCGCATTCCATCATTCTCCAGCTTTCCGGCGGCCCTGTGCCTGTTTACGCCCTGCGGCTGATGGACCGCCTGAAAGAAAACGGGATTCCAGATGTATCTGTTCTTTTTGGGAAAGAGCGACAACCTGTCCCCGCCGATTTTCCCCGTAGCTGGCAATCGCCCTCAACACTCGATTCGAGTTGGCTACCTCCTGTAGATTCGGTAAAGTACCACGAAGAGGACACATACGTAGTTCAGCTCAGTACAGAAGCAGCACAAGACGCTCAAATCCGAAGCAGGTTTACCTTCCGTTGCTCCTTGTTCGATGGCGCTGCCGGCCCCTTTTTTCCGGAGATGATCCATGCCATGTTGAAAGACGAGGGCTACTTTGAATTCAATGTCGTTGCAACCGACACGGCTTCCGGCCAATCATATGTACTCACAGGGTGCTCTAAGCTCATCGCGCACAGCTACCAACAGAGCCTTGAATTGGCGATCGAAACAGCGATCAACTTGCTTGAAAAACTAATTGCACAAATTGATTCCGCTATTGTACGACCATCCACCCCGGATGATCAACCATACAAATTTGAAACGAAGCACAGGCTACACACATCCATTCTTAAAACGGTCATTAAAAAAGTCAACCGGGCAAAAATCAAAAAACGCTTACGGCAGACCTTCTTCATCGAACGCTGGAACATCGGCATTATTGACGCTCCAATTCACGAAGTCGCCTTATCAAAAAACGTTAACTGGGAGGTGAAATGGCTTCGGGAGAAAAATGGCAGCGATTTCCGAGCCGATCCATTCGGCATAAGCACCTCATCGGGAACTCACCTTCTTTTTGAACTCATGCGCGATTCCCGCGGACAGATAAACGTACTTGAAAACGGAGCCAGGGAAAAGGTGCTAATTGAAAATAAATCCCACCTCAGCTACCCCTATACTTTCACCGCTGACGGCACAACCTACATTGTTCCGGAATGTAGTGAAACAGAAGGCGTGCGCATTTACCCGATCGAATCAAAGAGCCTCCAACCCGGCACTCCCATCGATTTAAAAATTGAACTACAAGCGGTCGACCCATCTATCATCCATCACGATGGCAGATGGTGGATTTTCTGTACGGATCGCACGCGCAAAGGAGCTGATACGCGTCTCCACATCTTCTTTGCCGACCAGCTGAGGGGACCTTGGGTGTCACACCCAATGAATCCGGTCAAAACCGACATCCGTTCGGCACGGCCGGCCGGCCATTTGTTCATCCACAACGGATCGCTCTTCAGGCCCTCACAGGACAGCAGCAAGTCCTATGGAGGCCGAATCATCATCAACCGCATTGATGAACTGAGCCCTGAACGATTCAGTGAGACTGACATCAACGTACTGTCCCCTGATAATTTCACAGGGCCTTATCGCTTGGGCACACATACCATCTCTGCCTTGGGCGATAAAACTTGCATCGACGGAAAAAGAAGCGTCTTCAATCCTTTCGCATTCAAACGCTTTTTATCCGTAACTTGAAACAATGAAGGCGATTCAATTCATCGACCGGCCGGTTCATATTCCCCGCTCGTTTTACGACGAGGCAGTGGACCACCTGATCCGGAATTGCAGCATGCTTCCGGGACTCTTGTCGATCTACCGGTTTGGCACAGTGAACGCACCCGGGATCTCCGATCTTGACATCCTCTTTGTATTTGAAGAGGGTGCCTATTGCCCAATGAATGGTCTGGAGAGTCTTCCAGACAAATTCGGCCCGTTGTTTACTCACGGCATCATGGCCATGAGCGAGAATGCATTTGAAGACAACTTCCGGTTTTCCATCTGGAGCAAAGCCGATTGTATATGGGGAAAGCAATTGACCTGTCCGGAGGAAAGATCCGAACAGGATCAGTTGATTCTGGACCGTCAAACAGCGGTTGAATTCCTCATGGCCAATTACATCGACTTCATGGTGCAATCCAGCTACGGAGTATTTAAACTGAGGTCGTTCCTGCAACACATGAAAGGCCTTGCTTACGACATGGACCTTCTGAACATGAGCGATAGTCCGCTCCACCCATTGATCAGCACCCTGCGTGAATTGACTATACACTGGTTTGAAAAGACACCCGCTGATGAACTAATCAGGGAATGGATCGAGTCTTTTTCGGCCGTCTTTCCTATTGTAGTTGACGAAATCCTGCAAAAACACCCGTTAATGCTTCCCGACAGTGACGGTGGCAATTACACCATCGCCTCTAATATGCTACTCACTCCCGGAGAAAAGGTTGGTTTTTCACATGACGGATGGCAATTACCCGTTGCCTTTTCTTTCCTGGGAAAAAGCTATTTCAAGCTACTACACCGAACCAATCGCTTTCTTTTCACCTGTCCGGTTTATCACCAACAGCGAGGTTTTCTTGCCGATCGATTCCAATTCCTACAACGCATGAAGGCCTATAACCGCGAACACCTTCCGCGCTTCATGACCATGACGCCAAGCATCAATGCCAAGCTGATCTGAACATGCGACTAGATAATCCCGGTGCCATTGTCGAAAACAGCTTAAGAAGCCGTTTACTCCGGAACTACCTGGAAGAAAAGCGTCCGACAGGCACCCTGCTCGACCTTGGCTGCGGTACACGACCCTATAGGTCAATCTATGAGCCTTTCTTTGAAAAATCGATCGGAGCGGATTTACCCGACACACCTTTCCCGCAGCATGGAATCGACATCCTTTGCTCGGCTACGTCGGTACCTCTACCCGACAATAGCATTGATTTCATTCTTTGCACGGAAGTCCTTCACGATCTACCCGAGCCCGACTTGTTCTTCAACGAGGCCAAACGCCTTTTGAAACCCGGGGGCGTTCTTTTTCTAACCAGTCCATTTGTCGTACCGATTGTAGACGGCACCTTCGACCATTACCGGTACACCGAACACGGACTCCGATATCGTATTCTTAAATCAGGCTTGGACATAGATGCTATAGAACCGGTCGGCGATGTTTTTGCCAGTGCATTGACCTTGTTCATCAAGCCACCACTGAAAGCCATCAACGCCGTCTGTAAACTCCTGAGGTGGCCGGGAGCCTACTCCTCGTTCAACCCATTGATCTTCATTATAGCCGTGGTTCCTCAGACCCTCTACTTAATCCTGCAGAAACTACCGGTCCTGCAACGCCTGTTCAAGCGTTTCAATTACGGGCCTCTTGGCTACGTATCCATTATCCGAAAACCTTCGTAAAAACGAAGATGGATTGCCAGCGCGTATTGCATGTCATGTGGAGTGCCAACCCGGGAGGTATTGCCCGGCTGGTGTTGAACCTGTGCGCATACCAGAATCAAAACCTGATTTCGAAAGCCGAGACACTGGTCTGCAAAAAAGATGGTCCATTGAAAGATGAGTTCATTAAAAGCGGTATTGGCATACATGAGCTCGGCCTTCAGTCGGGCATGGACTTGAGTCCGGCTAAGCTGACGCGATGCTTCCAATTGATGAGGTTTTATGACATCGTTCACTTACACATCTTCCACCCGGCCATTTTCCTTTGCGCACTTCTCTCGAATAAAAAAATCATCTTCACCGAACACGGCAATTTTGGATTGGGCAGGAACACAGGAGTCAGTGGCCATTTCATAAGAAACTTTAAAACAAATCTGCTGAATCGGCCTAAAGTCACCATCACCTGCAATTCCCAATTCACTGCACGCACCCTTTCAACGCTCAACCGCATCCAGCCCGAAAAAATAGTGGTTGTTTATAACGGTGTTCCGGAACCAGGAGAACACACCGGTTCAATAAAGTTCCGGAAAAGAGAGGATGAATTCCTGGTCGTCAGCATTGGACGGTTAGCCAAGGTGAAACGATTTGACCGGGTCATTGAAGCATTCAAAAAAGCTGACCTTGACAACAGCCGCCTATTGATCATGGGTGATGGACCCGAAGAGGATATTCTAAAGACAAACGCACTTCAGCATCCACAAGGCCCTCCGGTTGAATTCATAGGTACAGGCGATAGCCTAACCTTGCTTCAGGAGGCAGATCTGTGCATCCTCGGTTCACAAGGTGAAGCCTTTGGATTGGTCGCAGTAGAAGCTTACCAGGCCGGTAAACGGGTGTTGGTTTTCGAAGATGGCGGAGGGGTGACTGAAATCGTATCCGGAATGGATTTGGATGCTGTCTGTGCAGATACGAACTCCCTGGCGGAACAAATACGGATCACCCAGCAAAGCGGTCGTTTCCTTCATCCGTATTGGGCAAAAAAGGCAAAACTCCGAGGTGCCGATTTCAGTATGAAGAAAATGGCGGACGCCTTCAACCGTTTATATCATTCCTGAACATCATGTGCGGCATCAACGGCATTATTCGTTTCGACTCGGCGCTGCCACCTCAGGCGGAGGCTTGGGTGGCTGCCATGAACAAACGGATCGCGCACCGCGGACCGGACGACGAGGGCACGTGGACATCACCAGGCCGTAACGCCTGCTTCGGACACCGCAGGCTAAGCATCCTTGACCTGACAACCGCCGGACATCAACCCATGGTTGATGAAGCAGGGAACGCCATCACTTACAACGGTGAAATTTATAACTACAGGAATATCCGCAATTCGATGGGCGGTGACCGCCGCTTTCAATCCAACACCGATACCGAAGTATTGCTCCATCTCATCCGTGAGCAAGACCCGGCGGCCCTTGACCGACTCAACGGGATGTTCGCTTTCGCCCATTGGAATGAACAAAAACAATCGGTCTGGTTGGTACGCGACCGTGCAGGAAAAAAACCACTATACTACTCCATCCAAGACGGCTACCTCAGTTTTTCCTCTGAAATCAAAGCCCTCCTCACGCTCCCCTGGATCCAAGCGGTTCCTGATGAAGAAGCCTTATACCACTTCCTCACTTACAATCAAGTGCCCGGAACCCTTACCCTTTTCAAGGGCATTCACAAACTGGAACCGGGTCACAGTCTATTTGCCAAATCCGGCCAGGTGAAGATTGAAAGGTGGTGGGAAATCGAACCAATAGGTCCGAATAACCTACGCGAACAGGATGTATCTGGAAAAATCATCCAAACATTGAAAGAAGCTGTAGGGCTGCGCATGGTTTCGGATGTACCGGTTGGGGCATTTCTTAGCGGCGGCGTCGATTCAAGCGCCATTGTAGCGCTGATGCAGCAGTATGGAAGTACCACCACCCACACCTACTCCATCGGCTTCAACGGACTGAGTGGATACGATGAATTGGACGAGGCTGCAAAGACAGCCCAACGTTTAGGTACCGTTCATCGTGTGAGGGATGTCGACTCAGGTGATATCGCAGACTGCCTTCCTGCAATCATTGAGAATTTCGATGAACCCCTTGCCGATGCAACCGCGATCCCCATCCACTTCCTTTCCCAGATGGCCAGACAGGACGGAGTTCCCGTTATCCTGACAGGGGACGGAGCCGACGAGCTGTTTGCAGGATACCAATCGTGGATGAGGTACACCAGGATTCAACCGCTCTTTTCGCTATTCAGCGCCTTGCCATCGCCTTTTCGAAAGTTGATGGCCTTACCGCTAGCCGGACTTTGGCCTGAAGGAAGTCCCGCCTCCGAAATCATGCAACGAGGTCTCAAAGGACAATCACTTTTCTGGGGTGGTGCGCGTGCGTTCAAAGAAACCACCAAATCCAACTTGCTTGAATCCGACTACCGCAACCGAATGAAAGGCGTGAATTCATATGCGGTGATCGAATCTCTGAACTCCCAATTCGACAGACTTGCCGCAAAGCATCCACATCTCGATTTCACCGACAGGATGTGTTATATCGGGTTCAAGTTCCAGGTCCCTTCCAAGTACCTCTACCGTATGGACCGGCTGGGAATGGCTCACGGCGTAGAGGTTCGGTCACCATTCCTCGATAAGGATATGGTTCAGTTGGCCTTTTCGCTTCCTAGCGGCTTGAAACAGAAAAACGGCATCCCGAAATACATTTTGAAAAAAAGCCTGGAAAGCATCCTGCCACACGATACACTGTATCGAAAAAAAACAGGGTTCTGCGTTCCATTGAAAGAATGGGCCGGAGATCTCATGCTGGAACACACGGCCAGGCATTACCGTGAATTCTGCCGGAACACCGGACTATTCGATGAAAAAGGGGTTGAGGCACTAATCCGCTCCTTTCACAAAAAGGACCGGGATCACACTAACGAACTGTGGACGGTTTATTTTCTGATGGCCTGGTTTAAAAAATGGATGTCAGCCTGATGAAAAAAGTACTACTCATCACCAATGTGCCGACTCCGTATCGGGTTCCGTTGTTTGAACGGATGAACAATTCATTTAATGAAATCGGATGGGAACTCACAGTTGTTTTCGGGGAACGTAGTTACCAGCGAAGGAAATATACTTTGGATGAAAAGACCTTTGGCTTTAAGCATATTTTCGTAGAAGGAGGGCAAAAAAACGATAGCACCAATCCGGAAGCAACTGTTTTTCTTTATTCCGGTGTACAACGACTTCTACGAAAAACACAACCTGATCATGTCATCGTCTCCGGATTCTCTCCGGCTACACTTCGTGTATGGTGGTGGAGTCTGACCAAAGGGGGATCATTCAGCATCTGGAGCGGCACCATACCGCAAAGAGGCCAAACCTTCGGCCTGGTCCGCACTTCCATTCGAAGGCTGATAGCACGCCGCGCGAATGGATTCATCGCCTATGGACACGAAGCTAAACGCTACCTCAGTGAACTTGGCGTACCCGATCACAAAATAGACATTGCGACAAACACCGTAGACACCACCTATTTCAGGGAGAATGCAGCTTTGCATCGGGAACAATCAGCGTCAGATAAAATAACACCATTCACATTCACCTATATCGGATACCTGGTTGCTCGTAAACAAGTCGACAAAATCCTGTATGCTGCCGCAAAACTTGCCCAACAACGAAGCGACTTTCGCATCCGCATCATCGGTGACGGACCTGAGCGTAAGGCACTCGAGTCACTTTCGGTGGAGTTGATGGTTCCAGACCTGGTCGGCTTCGAAGGCCATAAACAAACCTCGGAATTGCCTGCAATTCTCGCCGCGACAAACGTTTTCCTTTTCCAAACCGGATTCGACATATGGGGATTGGTTTTGAATGAAGCCATGGCAGCACGAGTGGCCTGTATCGCTTCAATCTATGGTGGTGCAACAACTGACTTGATCCAAGACGGACTAAACGGTTTCCGTATGGACTTCAATGACACCGAAGCGCTGACTGAAAAAATGAACTGGTGTATTGATCATCCTTCGGAAGTAATAAGCATGGGCATACGTGCGTCGGAGGACGTAGAGCATTTAGCCGGAATGGATAAAGCAGTTCGTATTTTTATCTCAAACACCTTAAAATCGAGCAGGAAAAAGGCATGAGCATCCGTCATTGGTGGTATTGGTTCAAGGAGCAGCCGGCCAGCAAAAGCTGGTTTCTGGTCCTTATTCTGCTCCGCCCTATTATTGACAATTTCTACGAACTCAAGGAGACCTCTCCTCTGGCTTCACCACTCTATATTGCGGGCGTACTGACGCCGATCCTCATTCTGGCAAGCCGTTTCGACAGCAGATTCAAACCGGCCATTTCAAGCACAGAAGAATCACCGTTCCGGATCTGGAGCGTACTCCTTGTATTCAATTCTGTAGCCTTCATTCTGATCCGATTTGACCTGTCAGCCCTTGGCGACACCATCAAATATGTTACACCGGTATTCCTCTTTTATTATTCACGTCGATTTGTGCAATCACGGGAAGATCTGCACGGCATACTAACCACATTCCTAATTTC
This sequence comes from Bacteroidia bacterium, assembly GCA_032111385.1. Lineage (GTDB taxonomy): Bacteria > Bacteroidota > Bacteroidia > AKYH767-A > OLB10 > JAJTFW01. The sequence goes on along the minus strand of JAULUX010000139.1, from coordinate 6,369 downwards.
CTGCTTCTTCCCGATCGGTGTGCTGTTGTATGAAATCTTCTTCAACCCAATCGCTATCGAATACATCAGCTCAGGCCGCGGAGGCGGTTCGCGGATACGCGGAGCGTATGCGGATGTGATGACTTATGCCATCTACTTAATCCTATTCCTACTGATCACCGGGTACTATTTCCTTTTGCGTCTCTACAAGGGTATTGGAAGCTTCAAGATCACCTCTTTCCAACTGTTCGTTGCGCTGGGACTTGTCATACTGGGACTTACCCGGATCCGACACGTGTCGACCTGGGGAGTGTTTCTGACCATCATCGGCCTTTTTCTGGCACACAACCTCAGAAATTCACGCGGACTACTGATCACTTTCGCCCTTGTTGCAGCTGCTTCACTTTTTTTCGCAGAGGAGCTTTACGAAAACAACATCAAACCGCTCATCAACAAAGAAATGCTGGTGGTGAGTGGTGAATCAGAATCCAATCAGGCGTTCAACGGTCGCATGAGCAGATGGGAGAAGTATTTTGAAACCTGGGAACAGATGTCGCCCAACCACCATTTCTTCGGCATCGTCACCTCCAACTTCAAAGAAACCAGCATCATGATCGGTGGCGGTATGCATAGCGACTATGTGCGCCTTTTGTTTCTGACCGGAGTCACAGGCGTGATCTGTTATGTCATGTTCCTATTACTCATAGCCAGAAAATGGTTCATACTTAAGATTCCCGAGAAATTCCTTGTCTCCTCTGTCATAGCCGCAATGCTATTGTGGTCCATAACAACCACACCGACCCTTTACGCTCCACTATTGTATTTCGTCTTCCCGATCATTTGTTTCGCACTTCTTCCGAAGGAGCGGATCCTGTAAGCAAAGCGCCATGCCCACGAAGTCGACCATCCTTCTGCTTGGTAAGCTGCCACCGCCTTACATGGGTCCGGCTATCGCGACATCGATTCTGCTCCATTCTAAACTGAAGACGATTTACAATCTTGTACACTTCGACACACGCCTAAACAAAGACATCCGGTCGATCGGCAGCATACGGCTCTCCAAAGTATTCGCGCTAGGCGGGCAGTACCTATCTTTCTCACGATCCATCCGCAAATACAAACCGGATGTGGTATTGGTACCGATCAGTCAAAGTAAGGGGGGATTCCTAAAAGATTCAATATTCATCCTTATCGCATCCATTTTAAAGTGCAAAGTACTGGTCCATCTCCGCGGAAGCGAATTCAGAGAAATAGTAGAACGAAGCCCGTCCACTTACCGACAGCTGGTCAGATGGATTCTGCTCAAGTGCAGCGGCGCCATCGTTCTTGGAAAAAGTCTGAGGCCGATTTTCCATGGTCTGGTACCCGATGACCGCATCTTCGTATGCCCGAACGGGTGTAATCTAAACTTGCCGGAACGTAATCACAACCAAACAAACCGGATAAGGCTGCTGAGCATTGGGAATTTACAAGCTTCAAAAGGGATTCCGGACATCCTCGAAGCCATCCGCCTGCTTCCTAAACCAATCCGCGAATCGGTCAGTCTCGTCGTACTTGGGGCATGGAGGGATGAATCGACCCGGATCGATTGCATGAGATTGGTTGAAGAAAACCAACTTCCTGTAGAGTTCGTCCCATCAGAGGAAAGTGGACAAAAGGCTGAATTGCTCAGCCAAGCGGATGTTTTCCTCTTCACCCCCAGGTCGCCGGAAGGACACCCCTGGGTGATCGTTGAAGCTCTGGCAGCGGGTCTGCCAATCATCACTACAAACCGAGGAGCCATAGCCGAATCGGTAACCGATGAAGAAAACGGGTATATCGTACCTTTGAGAGACCCGGCCGCGATTGCAGAACGGCTGATGAAATTGATTGCGGATGCCGAAAAAAGGCAACGAATGGGGCGCCAATCCCGTAAAACGTACGAATCGGCATTCACCGAGGAACTAATGGTGGAGCGCCTGGACCAAATCATCCGGCAGACGCTTCAATCCAAACTATGAACCAACTCACTCAAAACCTCAGGAGTGGCGCCATGCTGGTGCAAGATGTACCCTATCCTGCCTTGCAAAAAGGGCAAGTTTTGGTAAGAAACCACTTTTCACTCATCAGTCCGGGTACTGAGGGCAGAACCGTTCGGGACGCACGTCTCGGACTTGTTTCAAAAGCAATGGCCCGGCAAGAGGAGGTTAAAAAAGTCATTCAAAGTATCCGTACGCTGGGACTAAAAGAAACCTATCGCTTGGTCATGAACAGGCTTGACGCTCCAAGTGCACTAGGTTACAGTTGCTCGGGAGAAGTCATTGCAGTTGCCGAGGATGTGCATCATTTGCGAATCGGCGACCGCGTAGCCTGTGCAGGTTCCGGTGCGGTCCATGCCGAAGTAGTGGCCGTTCATGGTCTGTTATGTGCTCCGGTACCCCAAGGGGTTTCAATGGACGATGCCGCGTTCACCACGCTGGGTGCCATAGCGCTTCAAGGAATCAGGCAATCGGGTCTGAACATGGGTGAAAGTGCTGTTGTCATCGGCCTCGGTCTGATCGGACAACTGACCCTCGAACTCTTGAAGGCGGGGGGCATCCGCGCTATCGGGATCGATACCAGAAAAGAAGCGGTTGATTTCGCCAGAGAAAACGGTCATCCACACTGTTACCTACGACAAGAGCCCCGTCTGGAATCAATCATCAATCACCACACGAATGGTCATGGTGCGGACGCGGTAATCATTACCGCATCATCAGCTTCCACCGACCCGGTCGATCTGGCGGGTGCACTCAGCAGAAAAAAAGGAAAGGTGATCATCGTAGGGTCCGTTCCCACAGGTTTCCGTCGCAAGAACTATTACGAAAAGGAACTTGATTTGCGCATGTCGATGTCGTACGGCCCGGGACGTTATGATCCGGAGTACGAACAGAATGGAAGGGATTATCCATACGCCTACGTGCGCTGGACGGAAAACCGGAACATGCAGGCTTTCCTCGACTTTCTTGCCTGCCGAAGCATCACCATCAAACATCTCCAGACACATTCATTCCCATTTCACGAGGCGTTAAAGGCCTATGACCTTATTCTGGATGGAAAGGAATATCATGCCGGTATAATCCTAAAATACGATGCCTCGAAACAGGTTCGGGATAAGTTGATCCTGAAGCATGACATTTCAACACCTAGTCCTGTCAGTATCGGCGTAATCGGTGCCGGATCTTTTGCACAGAACTTCCTGATCCCAGGCCTGAAAGGTCTCGTACAATTCAAAGGCCTCACCACGAGCAAACCTAACCTGGCAAAGCACATCGCGTCGAAGTTCGGCTTCGGCTATTGCAGCGGTGAGGTGGATGACATCCTGAAAGATCCGGAGATCAACACCGTGGTGATTGCCACCCGGCACGACTCGCACGCGTCATTGGTGATCCGTTCACTGGAAGCAAAAAAACATGTTTATACCGAAAAGCCTTTGTGCCTCACAAAGGATGACCTGGAGACGATTCGAACAACCTACAATTCAGCAGGAGTAACACTTCTGGTCGGATTCAACCGTCGATTCTCTCCGCTGATTCAAACACTTAAAAAGAACCTGAGCTCCGACCTTCCGTGTACAATCAACTACCGAATCAATGCCGGCCAGGTACCCAAAGACCACTGGATACACGATCCGGCAATCGGTGGTGGAAGACTACTTGGAGAAACCTGTCACTTCATCGACCTCTGCACTTACCTGACCGGAAGTCCTATCAATAAGGTATCGGCCCAAGCTATGGAGGACAAAGCCGGCCTTCATGACACCTTCTCCATCCAAATGACTTTCAACAACGGGAGCATTGCGGTCATTTCGTATTTCAGCAATGGCAATCCCTCTATCGGCAAAGAGCGCTTGGAAGTATTCAATGGAGGTGTCACCGGAATCATCGACGATTTCATGGAACTCCGATTAAACGCCGGAGGAAAAAACCAACGATACAGAAGCAAGCAGGACAAAGGTCACCGTGGCTTGCTCCAGGCATGGAGTCACAGCCTGAACGCGGGCGAATCGAGTCCTATCCCTTTTGACGAAATATACAATAGCACATTGGCTACGATACTTGCCAATGAATCGCTCCATACCACGGGCGACTCCATCTCCTTAATCCACCATGCTTGAAAATGCGCAGATAACCGAATCGGTCCTGCGTCTAAAATCAAGCATGGAGCAGGAAGACTACAAAGGATTCGACCCTTATGACGGTCTTCAATCTCCCGTCTTTCGTTTGCCCATACTACGCTCGAATCATACCGTCAGATTCCTGGCACAACAAGCCATCAAAAGAAGTCCACTGAACCTTCGCCCATTGCTTGGCATTCCCAAAGGTGAAAACCCTGTTACATTAGGGCTGGTTATCCAATCCCATGTCCACCTGAAGAAAGCCGGACTGCTCGACGACTTCGCACAAACCCGAGCACTTGTCCAGCGCCTGATCGCCATGCGTTCACCAGGTTACGGTTTCACCTGTTGGGGTTACGATTTCCCCTGGGCCTCGAAACATGCAGAAATCCCGGCTCACGGACCCACGGTCGTGGCTACGGGAATCATCGCTAACGCTTTGTTTCTCTACTGGGAGGAAACAGGATGCGAACAATCGGCAGAGCTGGTTTGTGAGTCCTGCGACTTCGTCACCAATTCACTATACAGAACGGAAATGAAATCCGGAGGATTCGTTTTTTCTTACTCTCCTTTCGACCAAGAGGCCGTACTGAACGCAAGCATGAAAGCGGTTCGTCTGCTTTCGCAAGGACACACTCTTCAGCGGGAAAAGGGTTATCTCGACCTGGCCAAAGCTGCATTAAAACCAGTACTCGCTACTCAACGCCCTGACGGTTCCTGGCCTTATTCCTTTAGAAAGCAAGGCACTTGGACAGACAATTACCACTCCGGATACATACTGGACTGCATCGACGAATACGTCAGACATTCCGGAGACGATCTTCCAAAACCCTGTTTAGAAAGAGGGCTATCATTCTATCTAACACACTTCATCGGCAGCAACGGTCGACCAAACTTTTATAGCAACCGGGCGGGACAAGCTGACTGCACTGCAGGAGGTCAAACACTGCTGACGCTTTCACGGTTCGGAAAATTCGAAAAGGCGAAACAGGTGGCGGGCTGGATGATCGTGAACATGCAGGACAAAAAAGGTCATTTTCATTATAGAAAAAACAATTGGGTCACCAACGCTACGAATTTCATGCGATGGTCTAACGCCTGGATGCTTGCTGGGCTTTCCGCGCTCCTCGCAACTGATAAAAAAAAGGAGGATATACTATGAGATTCCTCTTCTACCTTGCTCATCCGGCCCACTTTCATCTTTTCAAAAACACCATCCGGTCATTAAAAGCCATCGGGCACGATGTAAAAATCACCATCAAGTCGAAAGATGTACTTCAGCAGCTATTGGATGAGAGCAGAACCGATTACGTCAATATCAGCCCCAAAGAAAAAAAGCCAGGACGACTCGGCACACTCATCGCATTTATAGAGCGAAACCGCGAACACTTACGGATAGTACGACAATGGAAACCCGACATATTCGTTTCTACATCGGCTGAATTCGCACCCATTGCTAAACTACTGCGTATCCGAACCGTTAGTTTCTTCGAAGACGACCTGGAGTTATTTCCTTGGTACTCCCGACTATTGGTTCCTTTCCTCGACCTTCAAGTTTGTCCTCAGTCTTGTTCAGCGGGAAAGTGGAACGCGCATCCCAAGACCATCAAGTACCGCGGCAACCATGAACTCGCTTACTTGAGTCCGATTTACTTCAAACCGAATCTCGAAAAAACAAAACACCTTTTCAGCCAGGGACAAAAACATTTCCTGTTAAGGTTCTCAGGACTTAGCGCCTGGCATGACCAAGGGGTGCAAGGACTAAATGATCAACTCGCCCGAAAAGTCGTTGACCGACTTCTGCCATACGGTCGGATATTCATCACCAGTGAACGAAAGCTGCCTGATGATCTTGACCGCTACCGCTTACATTGTCCTGCCGAATTGATGCAAGATATCCTCGCACAATGCGATTTGGTCATCGGCGATAGCCAGACCATGACCGCAGAAGCTGCAGTACTTGGCACACCTGCCATCCGAATCAATGATTTTGTAGGCAAACTGGGTTACTTGAAGGAACTTGAGGAGACCTACGGACTGTGCTTCGGATACAAACCCGACCAACAACCGGCATTTCTCGAAAAAGTGTCAGAACTTGCCGAAGATTCCAATACCAAAAAAAACTTTGAATTGCGTCGCCAAGAGTTGCTCAGAAACAGCATTGACCCCACTGCTTATTTTGTCAAACTATTGACAGAACCCATCACCGCAGTACACTCAAAAGATAAGCGCGATAACGCCATCCACATCACTTC
>JAULUX010000138.1:0-4319 GCA_032111385.1 Bacteroidia bacterium | reverse complement strand
GTGCCAACGAATACTTCGCGTGCAGCGAAAGAGGTGACCAAGGCGATGCCGATTTTCCAGTCGAAGCCCAGGGGCTCTATCGCAGGCTCGAGAAGATGTCCCATGCGGCCTGCATAGGAGTGTGCCAGCAAGTCGGATTGCCACGCGGCGATGGAGTCTTCGTCTGCTCCGGGATCGTTCTCGGTAGACTCTATTTTTTGTGACAAGGTATCGTAAGCTTCGGATGGCCCTCTTGAAGAAAGGAACCAAAGGACGATGCTGATGGCGATGATCACCTTCCCGGCATCAAACAGGAAAATACGAACCTTTTCAAGGATAGAGTAGAAGATGTTGCTCCACCGCGGAGTACGGTAAACCGGCAACTCCATGATGAAATACGTTCGTTCCTTGGCCTTGACAAAATGCTTCATTAAAGCGGCCGATCCAATTGCTGCCAGGAATCCGATCAGGTAGAGCCCCATCATGACTACGGCCTGCAAGCTCAGGACACCGGCCACGGATTCCTGAGGGATGATGAGAGAAACCAGCAGCGTATAAACAGGAATTCGTGCCGAGCAACTCATGAGCGGGGTCACGAAAATGGTGATCAGGCGCTCCTTCCAACTGCCGATGGTGCGGGTGGAGAGGATCGCCGGCACGGCGCATGCTGCCCCGCTGATCAAAGGAATCACCGAGCGGCCGTTCAAACCGAACTTGCGCATCAGTTTGTCCATGAGGAAGCTTACGCGCGCCATGTATCCCGAGTCCTCGAGGATTGCGATGAAGGCGAACAATAAGGCGATCTGCGGAATGAAAATGACAATACCACCTATGCCGGCGAGAATGCCATCTACAACCAAATCGTTCAGCAGACCCGGTGGAAGTGCTTCTCTTACGATATCGGTCAGTCCGGCAAAGGTCTCATCGATGAAGTCCATCGGCCACTCGGCAATGCTGAAAATGGCCTGGAACATCAAAAAGAGTATGAACAGGAAGATGGCATATCCCCAAAAACGGTGCATCAATATGCGGTCGATCCGTTGAGTGATTCCCGGTTTGCGGTGTTCCTGGTTATCGTGAACCGAATGGAAAAGAATGTCCTGAATGACCTTGTAGCGCTCCAAAGTCTCAAATGCCTTCAGGCTTTCAAGCTCTTTTTCGGGCATGTTGATCAACTCCAGCAAGTTCTTCTTTTGGTCGGGATTGAACTTGAATTCATTCAGCGACTCCCGGTGTTGTGCGATTTGCAAGGCAGCATAATCACTTCGCAGATCGAGGATCTCCCGTATTCCGCTGAGTAATCCGGGGGCGAGAGAGGCTGTTTCAAAAACATATTTATCGGGTACCGGTACAGGGCCAAGCATGGCCTGCTTCAAATCTTCGATGCCTTGTTCTTTTCTGGCATTGACCGGAATGACCCGAACGCCCAATCGGCTTTCCAGGTCGCGGATGTCGATCCGCATTCCCGAAGCATGCACGAGGTCCATCATGTTCAGTACCAGTATGCATGGGATTTTCAGATCGATCACCTGGCTGGCCAGAAAAAGACTTCGCTTCAAATTGGTGCCGTCAGCGATCAAAAGCACCAGGTCGGGATGGCTCTCGTTGGTGGGATCACACAATACCTCGAAGGGGATGCGCTCGTCGGGAGCCTTGGGATAAAGGCTGTAGGTGCCCGGCAAATCGACCACTTCGAAACGCGTAGCCTCACCAGTGGCTGAAGAATAAATGGTGCAAGAGCCCGTTTTCTTCTCAACCGTGACACCGGGAAAGTTTGCGATCTTTTGATGCAGTCCGGTCAGGCTGTTGAATACCGTGCTTTTCCCGCTGTTGGGGTTCCCTGCTAAAGCGACGCGAATGAATTGCTTTTCGTGGGACGAATGCTGTCCTGAGTTCGGGCTCAAAACCGGATAGCCACTACAATGGTTTGACCAGAATCGATTCCGCTTCGTCCGTTCGGATGCCCAAAACGGTCCCGTTCACATGGATCGCCATAGGGCAACCCAATGGAGCAAAACGGTCAATCGTCACCGTCTCACCGGGTAAGCACCCCATTTCCAGTAACTGCTGTTTCATCGTATCGTCTGAAAAAGAATCGATGATGGCAGAGTCTCCCTGATGAAGGTGTGAAAGGCGGGTGGTGGTGGCTGGCATAAGAAAGTCTATTTAGAATGATTCTAAAGACTTGGCTAAGATAGGGACACCATTTTCATAGCCCAATATGAAAACGCTATAATTTTTTAAATTATTGAAAATCAATAAAATGAAAATTGAGACCGCAGTCAGGAAGAGGTTCTGTCCGGAAAGTGGGACGGTTCAGCCTTTCCCCATTTCGGGCAGTCACCACAGCCTTTTTTGAAAAGTCCGCATCCTGAGAATACAACAAGAACTAGGAACACCAGAAGCAGGAGGACACGCTGTGAAGAACCCATGAAACAAATATACTAAGCCAAATGGAAACTTCGTCGGCGACCTCGTTTTGGATTTGTTGGAAAGTAAGATGATGGATACAAAAGGGGTGCATAGGCCTTCCGTAATTTGGTGGCCATGTTTCTGCGGACGTTGTTCGAAATCGGTAGATACTGGTCATTCATGAAGGGCTTGTTCATGAAACCCGAAAAGTTCAGGGTGTATTACAGGCAGATCATGCATGAGCTCGTCAGTATCGGTGTTGGAGCCCTTGGCCTGGTTGCACTTACTTCCGTGTTCATGGGGGCGGTGATCACCATTCAAAGTGCATACAACCTGGTGAACCCGATGGTGCCCTTGTACGCAGTGGGGATCGTGGCCAGGGATTCGATCATTCTTGAATTCTCGCCGACAATCATCATGCTGATCCTTGCAGGCAAAGTGGGCTCTAGCATAGCTTCCGAAATCGGCACGATGCGGGTCACCGAGCAGATAGACGCATTGGAGATCATGGGCATCAACTCCTCCGGTTACCTTACACTACCCAAGATCATCGCCGGTATTCTGATTACACCTTTCGTCGTGCTGATCAGCATGTTCCTGGGGATTTTCGGTGGGTGGTTCGCAGGAGAGATGAGTGGTACTGTACCTTCAGCCGATTATATCCGGGGGATTCAGGACCAGTTCGTGCCGTTCAACATCCTCTTCGCCATGATCAAGTCTCTGGTCTTCGCCTTCATCATTACCAGCGTTTCCGCCTACCACGGATACCATACTGAAGGCGGGGCGCTTGAAGTGGGTCAGAGCAGCACGAAGGCTGTGGTGTATAGCAGCATCATCATCCTTATTTTCGATTACATCCTTACACAACTCATTCTGGCATAAAAGGTTCATGATCGAAGTCAAAAACATCAGCAAGTCGTTCGAGGGCAAAACCGTGCTCGACGACATTTCCTGCGTGTTCGAATCGGGCAAGGTGAACCTGATCATCGGTCAAAGCGGCATGGGCAAGACCGTTTTGATGAAATGCACCGTAGGCTTGTTCGAAGTGGATTCCGGAGCTGTTTTTTTCGACGGACGGAACTTCAGTGCGATGGATTTTCGGGAGCGGAAACCTGTTCGTCAGGAGATCGGTATGGTGTTCCAGGGTGGGGCATTGTTCGATTCCCTAACCGTCGAGCAAAACGTGATGTTCCCCTTGAACATGTTCACGACCATGTCTTCGTCCGAGAAGATCGACCGGGTGAACTTCTGCCTGCGCCGGGTGAACCTGGAAAATGCCAACAAGAAGTTTCCCTCCGAGATCAGTGGTGGAATGAAGAAGCGCGTGGCCATTGCACGCGCAATCGCGATGAATCCCAGGTACCTTTTCTGTGACGAGCCGAACTCAGGCCTCGACCCCAAGACGTCGATAGTGATCGATGAACTTATCCGTGAGATCACCGATGAGTTCAAGACGACAACGGTTGTCAATACGCACGACATGAATTCATTGACCCAGATCGGTGAACATATCGTGTTCATTTACAAGGGTCGGAAATGGTGGGAGGGAAGCTACGATGAGATCCGCAATGCCGAGAATAAGGAGCTGAATGATTTCGTTTTTGCCAGCAAGATCATGCAGCGTATGCGGGAGTGAATACCGAAGCAACTACAATCATGTCACATTTTTCTTTTCTTCGTTCCGGTTGGTTCATTCTTCTGTCGCTTTTCTTTTTGAATGCCTGCAATGGGCCCTCGCCGGTGAGCAATGAGCGTAAAAGCGGCTTGGATACGCTCTTTGTTGCCGAAGACCTGAAGCGCCCGCTTCTGATTGATTCGACACTATGTGATTCCATCGCGAAATCCAATCCGGCGTTGGCCGAGTATTGCCGGAATGCACGCTTGTTTTATTCCGCCAGGAACTGGTCGCCGGCCTGGTATGGCTCGGA
>JAULUX010000137.1:0-9082 GCA_032111385.1 Bacteroidia bacterium | reverse complement strand
GGTCGGTTAGGAAATGTATGCTGTCCGGTAATACCCGGGATTGTATATCGTATTCACTGTTTCTGGCGTTATCGAATAAGAGAAGGCTCAAAGCATTGGCGGGATTCGTGCCCCGCCCGAGCGGTGCGATGACCGTTTCTTTGAAGATGTCTTTATGCGAACGGACCATGCTTATCGCCTCTTCAATGGCTATCGCTTCCTTTAATTTCTTTGAGGAGTGGATGTGGGTGCCTGCTGCGAATGGACCCGCTACGAACAAAGCAAGAAGCAGTAGCCAGATCGCTCTAATTTTATTCCTAGATATTGAACGCGATAAGTATTCCATTAGGAACACGATCGTATCTGAAATGATGATCGCATTCACTGCCAGGAATGCATACTTGCATGAACCGGTGAGACTATGAATGATCAAAATCAGAAACCATATTGACCAAAGGAAGAGCTTAGGCTTATCCTTTGACTTGATGCTGAGTGACACTGATGTTAGTCCCAACACAATTCCGAAATAAAACCACCAGCCTGCTTCCTTCGCTAAAGCCTGTAGGTTTTCACTGGTCGTGGCTTCAAACAAAAGTGGATCATGTCGGAATGCCGTAAGTCCGTATGCCAGTCCGATAGGCAATACCATTGAGAACAAAATGGCCGGAATATACCGGAGGTGGCCCTCCGTCGATTTCCAACTTAAAATCAATACAGGCAATAGCCAAATGTATGCAGTTGGCCCCGTCAGGAGGGGGACGCACCCCAGACAAGCCAGTGTTGATGCTTTCGGTCGGGCGGCATTGTGAAAAAGGAATTGAGCCAACCCGTTCACCAGAAGTATTATCGCTATGCAGGTTATTGCGAAGGTCAAACCCTCCGGCAGATCCCGGATCGAAATCAGAAATGGAGTTGTAGCTATCGCCAGGCATAAAATCAGTCGGTTGGCAATGGGTTCGCTTCGATCCAATTTCCTGAACCAAAACAGACCGAAAAGGCAGAATACGATCAGCGATTGGAAAAATAAGCGGACCGGTACGGGATTCCAGTCGGCGAATTTGAGCAATGGAAGATAAAGGTGGTCCAGGATGATTTTCTCCGGATTGATCTCTTCGGATCTCCCCTGATCAAGTGCTTGCTCAGATAAATAGTTGAATTCAGTCGGTTTGAAATAGCTGAACATGCTGTGATGAAAAAGCACGTAGCTCATGGTCACCAGCAAAATCATATACGAAGCAAGCGCCTTCTTTTCGTATCCCCAATTCTCAAATGACTTCTTCATCATTCTATTGTGACTTCGTAAATCTTTCCGACGAGTTCTTTTGCCGGAAAGGGAATGTTCTCTTGCTCGAATGGGGCTCCGAACCACCATTTCGTATTGTGGAATTCCTGATCAATAATGAGTAGCATCTGGTTGTTCGGAATGCTGGTAAAACTACTATCCATGTAGCAAACCGTACGCATTTGGTCCGGTTCCGGTCCGATTCGCCAGACGATTTCAGTAGGCTTCCAGTCAATTTCAAAATAGTAGTAGTCGCGACCGAACAACTCTTTATCCGAAACCAATTCTCCACCTGTAGTGGCCCTTGAGGATTTTCCCCAGCGGAACGAACTGTGGTTCTTGTCGTTGTGCAACAGCGTAACACAACCGCCCGCTTGCTTACTTGGATCCTGGCAGGCCATATCCCAGTTGGTACAGGCTACCAATACTTTTCCCTCATCCGACTCCAGCTCCGGTGATGCCTTCGGTGACCAGAAGTCATAGCGGTCTTTGCGTGGAACGGATTTCCGGAAAAAGGGTGGGAATTCATTCATCGGGCAGTAGGGATGAGCCTTCATGATTTCGAAATCGATTTCCGAATAAGCGGTGACTTCTTTCCTTTCGCTGTTCTCATCACCCAGGTACTCCGCCATGTATCCGCCGTTACGACACGGGCGCAGGTTGTTCCACTCCTCCTGGCTTTGCGTGATCAGCCATATCGCATTCGTCAATCCGTTCCACATCCCTTTGTCGTTCAACATCCTCGACAATTTGCATTTCACCCGCACCTTGCCATAACTGAAACCGTGTCTGGTTTTCACTCCGCTGATCTCCTTTCTCCAGTCGTATGGCTTGCTTGCAGGGTTTCGAAGTTCGATGTGATGGCCTGGCGCGTCGTATCTCACCGACTCGCAGCCTACGCGAGGCCGCATGGGTATCGTACGTATCCGCTCCTCCCGGGCGGTGAAGTGTTTGTTCCAGTAATAGTCGTCTTTGTCAAAACTATTCGCTGCCACATCTTCGATCAGTGGGATATTTTCGAAGTAAGTGTCTGAGATGATGGTCGGGCGGAATTGTTTGAAGCAGGATTCCTTGCGAAGTTGTTCGTCAGAGTTGCAGGTGGCGCAGTGGAATTTTTTGTCTGCATCCGCATCGAAGTCCTCTTCGTCTATATAAATACCCTTAGTGAGGTCCAACCTCGCCCTGGCGCGGAGTTTTTGTTGACCGATGGCAAGTGCTGTTCCTTTCGTGTTAGGATCCAGCCTGAGGAGAAGTTCATCGAAAGGATCCACATAATGCCCATTTCTTTTTCTGTGGAGGTTAACTGTTTCCAATGGAATATGTGACTCTGCAACGGTTTGTTCCGTACACACCAGTAATAGGAATGAGTACAATCCAAGCCGGGGGTTTCGTTGCCATTTCTGGTTGATCCCGTCGTTGAAGTATTTGGTCTCGAACCGTGGGTTGCCGCTGATTCGGAACGAATCGGTGACAAGATGGAATTCACCATCTCCCGGAATCATGGGAGTCTGATGAAGCACAACCAGCGTGTCATCCCAACTGCCGTAGAAATTTTCGCTTAGCAATGCACTGTATCCGGAGGCAGTGTCCTTGCTTATCGGGAATGAGTACGAGTCATTTCGATAATAGATCTTGTATAGGAATGCGCGAGGAGCATTCGAGTTGTTTTTTATCTTGAAGCTGAACCGGAAATAACCGGATGGTGTGTGTTTTGTTGTTGGGAATTCGATACCGTCTAGTGCCTGACTCCAATCCACATCGATGACCCGGATGGTGTCGGTTTCAATTCCGTAATTCTCCAGCGGATTGAAGCCTGTCAGGTCGAAGGAGGGATCGGAAAGGACCACCGCTTCCCTTTCTCTGCTGTTGCATGAAGTTACCATCCATAGGGCCAGCAAGGCGATGATCGTGCGGAAAGAAAGGATTGCGTTCACGGGATCGGACAGAATGTTGTTTGAGCAGTATGAACCTTGTTGCGCATTTCTGCTTTGAAAAGCAAACCGTTTTTATAGCGTGCAGCGCTCAGTACCTCGTGATAGAAAGGATGTTTCTGATTGTTTTCTGCGAGCGGGAAGTACGATTCAAGTATGGAAATCGACCCCTCGGGTCTTATCCGGCAGCGATGCATAGAAAAACGCCAGCCCCGTCCAAGGACAATGAATTCCTCGTTGCCCTTCGGGAAGAACTGATCCTCAGCCGAAAGGCCAAGTACCGGAACGTGTCGCATATCGTCCCATTGCATTGGGTGTATTTCGGCTTCATTCTTTTTCAGCTCCACGGTCATGATCATGGAGGTGTCATTCGTATTGACAAACAGAAGAAACAGATCCTTTGTAAGTCTTTTGAATTCAGTTACTCCGGATGAGTCATCCATCGACTCCCGCTTGCATCTTACGTAACGGATCGATCCGGATTCGATTAACGCCATCCGACTTCCGTTTTTTTCCATCCAGGCCATCTCCATTCCTTCTGTGAAATGATGGGATCGGGCGGGTATCCATGTGCCGTCTTCCAGTTTGATCTCTTGTGGTATGGGATTATTGGGATCGAATGGACGGTACATTTCCCAGGATTTTTTTGCAGACAATCGGTACAAGACAGGATCACCTGCAGGATCCATACCCGCAGTCCACTCTAATTGATCCGATTTCTGCATAACGGCTTCTTGCACCTTGCCATCCGGCATCAGCTTTCGGATTGTTCTTCGATTCATGCCGTACAGGACGTCACCGGAACTGAACAGAATTTGATCATCGAGCGATGTGATCGGTTGCACTTCTTTTTCAGTTCTCCCGGGCAGTTTCGTTTTGGGCAGAAACGGCTGGTAGCCTATACGCGGAAGCAGGTACTCGCCTTCGAACTGCTCGACAAGCGTGTTATTCCCTGGAGGCACAGGATCTGTGCCCAATGTGATTTCCAGGTAGTCGATGCTGATGGACGATTCCCCGGTATTCCAGATGTATCCTTTTAATACCGACTCAGCATTGATTTTATGGTTTTCCAATTTCAAACGTCCGTTGAGAATGGTGGGAGTGTTGACAGCGAAATCTGCGTCGAGTCCATAGCTTGCCGCCCAAAAAGGTTCCTTTTCGCCCGGAGTTTCAATGGTGACGACGAAAAGGAAACCAAGGGAATCGTTGGTTTGCCGACGGACACGCGCCTGAGTTTTAATGACCGTTAAGGATTCAAGCGGAAGTTCCTTCAACGGAATGAAAAAGCCGGGACTATAATTTCTTCCACCCTGAAGTGAAAATCCGCTGCTGTCGCAAGTCGGACAGGCATCGCTCTTCGCGGTGAAATCAATGCGGTAAGTATCGGGTCCGGTGTTGTTGTTGTAGTTTGCTGCAATGCCTTTAGTTTCCGACTGCAAGAGTTGTTTGATGGACTGAACTGAAAGTCCGGTATTGTCCAGGAGCAGGAATAAGGGTATGAATAGCAGCGTGATGATAAAGGCGTAAACTACTTGTC
The DNA here is from genome assembly GCA_032111385.1 of Bacteroidia bacterium. Taxonomy (GTDB): domain Bacteria; phylum Bacteroidota; class Bacteroidia; order AKYH767-A; family OLB10; genus JAJTFW01. The sequence continues at coordinate 4,353 of JAULUX010000137.1, read as the reverse complement.
TTGACATGAATCCTGGGAAAAACCGTATTTATTCGAAAACGAGTTCAAAATCGTCCAAAACCGCTTTCTCTTTGTTCGGCGACCATCCGTAGATCTTGATTTTCCCATCGGGTGCGTTGGAAGGCAGGCTGAATTCGATTACGGCTTTTTTCCATCCCCTTCCGTCTTTGACAGTGTATTTGGAGATGAAAACACTTTTCCACTCGTAGTTGATTCCTGCGGGACTCGTGATCGACGCCACCCATTGGATTTGATCGGCAGAGTCAGGGCAATTCATCCAGATTGATGCTTTAGCGGTAGAGTAGCCTTTGGTCTTTAAATCTGCAAGGCTATGCTCCCAGGTCATGCTGAATTCCTTGTCGGGTCCTATGTGAAGAGCATAGCGACCACTGCGTGCCATGCCTTCACTGATCGCATCCGAGCCGCTGAGCCACGGCTTCATTTCATCAAAGTCGGTTCGGATGATGTTGGAAGGTTGCCGACGTTCGGTACAAGAAGCAATAAAAATTGACACGGCTGAAATCAGGAAAAGCAGGCATCTGTTTTTCATTCCTCAAAAATAACAATCGGTTCAAATGAACCCGTCGGTTGATGAACAACATGGTTTTCGGAAAACACGGAGCCGTTTTCAGTACAATTGATTTAATTTGCTCTCCCTCCGGTAGCGCATGGTATTTTCCAGCATCCTGTTCCTTCTTTATTTCCTGCCTGCTTTTCTTATTGCCTATTATCTGCTTCCGGTACGCTACCGCAATGCTCTCCTGTTGTGCTCAAGCGTATTCTTTTACAGTTGGGGTGCTCCGCGTTTCATTTTTGTCATCCTTTTTACCACCGTAGTCGATTACCTGCTGGTGCTTCGGATGGATGCCTCCTCCAGCGAGCGCTGGAGAAAAGCCTATCTCGTGTTTTCTGTAGCAGTGAACCTGGGACTCTTGCTTTACTTTAAATATTCCAACTTCTTCATCGAAAACCTGAATGCGCTTTTGGAGCAATTCGGAGTAGTGCCTGTCGCCTGGATGCATCTGGTGCTTCCTATCGGCATTTCATTCTACACCTTCGAGACGATCACGTATGTGATGGATGTTTACAGGAGGGTGCACCCCCCTCAGAAGGATTTTTGGAACTACCAGTTGTACATCATTTTTTTTCCAAAGCTCATCGCCGGTCCCATCATCAGGTACCATGAGTTCGCCGGGCAGATCACTTCGCGTTATTTCGGCGACGACAATGCCAACCGTATTGCGGGCTTTTCGCGGTTTTCGATCGGGTTGGGCAAGAAGGTGCTGCTTGCAAATAATTGCGGCGGGCTTGCAGACCAGATCATGGGGTTCGATTTCAACATCATCAGTTCTCCGGTGGCCTGGCTGGGCATACTCGCTTACACCATGCAGATTTACTTCGATTTCTCGGGGTATTCAGACATGGCGATCGGCTTGGGCAGGATGCTGGGTTTTAAGATTCCTGAAAACTTCGATAACCCCTATACATCACGAAGTATTACGGAATTCTGGAGACGATGGCACATCACGTTGGGTAGCTGGATGCGCAACTACCTTTACATACCCCTGGGTGGAAACAGGGTTCAAAGTCCCTACAGGTTGTACATGAACCTGTTCATCGTATTCCTTGCTTCGGGACTTTGGCACGGAGCCTCCTGGAACTTCATCTTCTGGGGTGCCTACCATGGATTTTTCCTGGTCATCGAGCGGCTGTTCCTTCTTCAAGTATACCGGGTACTACCCGGATGGTTGACCATGCCTTTGTGTTTCTGCATCGTCATGATCGGCTGGGTCTTTTTCCGGATAGAATCGTTCGGTGATGCATCACTGTTTGTCAGCAGACTGTTCAGTTCAGACCTGTATAGCTACAATCCGGTCACATCCGAGCAGTTATTCTACATCATTCTTGCTTTGATTTTCTCTTTCATTTCCATTAGTTCCATCGGTCGTCAACTCAATGGGTATTTCTTTGAACCCGATACGGATTTGTCGGTCAACAGAAGACGAGTTCTGGCAGCCGTATCCGCCGGCCTGTTTATACTCAGCCTGAGTTCCATCTCTTCATCCGGATTCAATCCATTCATCTACTTCAGGTTCTGATGGCGACGCGGAATTGGAAATCCATTCGACACAAGGTGCTGCTTGCAGTGCTTGCACTTCTGGCGTTGTACCCTGCCGTTCAAGGCTGTTTTCATCTTGTGAAGGAGCCGAAGCTGGATGGCGCGGTTGATTACAGGCCTGACACCTCGTTCACCTGGGCAGGATGGTGGAACGGAACGTGGCAGATTGCCAAAGAAGACTACCTTTCGGAGCAATTCGGATTCCGGAATTTTTTCGTCCGTTTACACAATGAAATCGATTTCCGGCTTTTCGGCGAGGGCCATGCCCGCAATGTCGTCATTGGAAAGGAAGGCTTTCTTTATGAGCGTGATTATATTCTTACCTGGTACGGAAAGGACTATCAGGGTGAAGCTGCGCTTTCAGGCTTCATCACCAGACTGAAAAGTGTTCAGCGGAAACTTGAATTACGAGGCAAAACGTTGCTGGTTGTACTGGCGGCAGGAAAAGGTTCGTTTTACCCGGAGTATTTCCCGGAATCTTATGCGTCATGGAAACGCGGCCCGGTGAACTATGAGGCATTTTCCCGGATCGCGACGGATTCCGGGTTGAACTTCATCGACTTTTCAAGCCATTTCCGGGCTTTGAAAAAGGATAGTCCTTACCCCTTGTTCCCAAGGCATGGTATCCACTGGAGTCATTACGGGATGGCTCTGGTGGCCGACTCGATGGTTTTGTCGATTCAGAAATACAGGAACATCCAAATGGACAGGCTAAGGTGGTCGGTGGTGGATTTACAGCCCGCCAAAGACACCGATTACGATATTGGAAGCGGACTCAACCTGCTAACCCGGTTACGGGGTCCCGTAATGGCCTATCCACGCCTGCATCAGGAGTCAGTTCCAGGCGGCAGCCGGCCCTCCATACTGGTGATAGCGGATAGTTTTTACTGGGGTATTTACAACATGGGTTTTTCAAATCTGTTTTCGACCTCCCATTTCTGGTATTATAACAACGAGGTCTATCCCGAGTCTTTCAAAGCCCCCATCAAAGTATCGGAACTCGATCTGGGGTCGGAGGTGGACAAGCACGATGTGTTCGTACTCATGGCTACTGAGCACAATATTCCCGGGGTCGGCTGGGGTTTTGCAGATGCGTTTTTAGGGCTGGAAGAGTGAACCGGCCTTCTGCTGAGTGAATACCGGCAACATTTGATTCCTGCTTCGTACATTTGGACTCCGGAATGAAAGTAGATCGCTTCTTTGAATTGTTTCTCGCCGAACTCGAGTCCGGGAAGTCACTTTGGTCGTATTATAAGTTCCACTCTGATCCGGCGAGTTTCGAATTCCGCAAAGCCTATTTCTGTCAGCGTTTACAATACGTACTCGATCACATCGGTTCGAGGGACGGGGCCATTTGGGATGTGGGATGTGGCTATGGCACCACGGCACTCTTCCTGGTACTGAACGGATACCGGGTCCATGGCACGACACTCGAGTTCTATTACAAGGAACTTCCCGCGCGCATGGAATACTGGTCCAGGTATGGGGATGTCAGCGGTTTCACTTTTGATTATGAGGACCTCTTCGATCAGCATGTCCATCGTGGATTTTTCGATCGGATCATTGTCCAGGACACATTACATCATCTCGAGCCTTTGCCTAAAGCACTTTCCATATTGCGCAGCCATCTTGAGCCTGAGGGTGAAATCATCGTCATCGAGGAAAACGGTAACAATATCATTCAGTCCTTGAAGCTATATCGGCAGCGAGGCAACAAACGGGTGATCGAGTTTCACGACGAGCGGCTGAACAAGACCATTCTGCTTGGAAACGAGAATATCCGTTCGCTCAAGACCTGGAAGCAGGAATTCAACAGGCAGGGAATGGATATTGATTTCGGCTCGGTGCATTATGTGCGCGCATTACCGCCTTCCCTCTTCAATCGCCTTGGCTATCACAAGGCTGTAGAACGTGAGCAACGCCTTTGGCGAAGCAATCCATTGCTACGCGAGTATTTTTTCTTTGGTATCAATTTCATCGCCCGGCACACTCCAAACAAGGTTGCACCTGAAGCAAAGAACACCGCCCTAAACAGCGCCCATTAGTATGAGCCAACTGCTTTCCATTGTCATCCCCGCTTATAACGAAGCTGCTACCATACACAGGATACTTGATCGTATCCGCGCCGTCAAGCTGATCGGAGAACTGGACATGGAAATCGTGGTGGTGAATGATTGCTCCAAAGATGAAACCCTGTCATCTTTGGAAGCCTATCTTCAACAGCATCCCCGATT
>JAULUX010000136.1:0-3074 GCA_032111385.1 Bacteroidia bacterium | reverse complement strand
TTTCTCTTGCCTTGCTCCTCTCCTGCAAGAATAATGTGCGACACAAGGATTATGGGAAGGATCCGGCGTTGTACAGCAAAAAATTCGTTTTGGTGGAGCTCAACGGCACACTGATCAAAACAAAAGGTTCACCGGTGCATCTCACCTTTCTCGAACAGGACAATGTGACCACCGGTTCCGGCGGCTGCAACAGCTTCACCGGGATGTGGTCTACGCGTAAGGAATTCTTGAAGATGACTATCCTGAACATGACCGATATGGTCTGCACCGAGGGAATGGAAACCGAAGCGGCTTTTACGAAGATGCTGAAAGAGGTGGACCGATTTGAACTCTCATCCGACAAAAACAGATCAACGAAAATCAAGATCCTACGATTGTATGTGGGGGATAAGCGTGTGGCGGTGATGAATGAGGTTGTAGAGCGTTGATGTATCCTGATACGAATCAACGAATAGTATCATCGAAATCAGGATTAAAATTAAAAACATGTATTTCAACCTATAAGTTAAACGCAACGTGCGCAACGAAGAGCAAAGGTCGCAGTGGTGGCCAGGTTGGTGTAGGTTGTATGTTGCTTAGGTGTCCTTGCTGGATTTTGAGGCGTGATACAAGAACATTCTTGTTTGGGCGGCTAAAAGATCAGATTCAAAGCTGGTGATCGCGCAGAGTCGAAATCACATCGCATACTGATTTCAAACTTACCTCGATTTGCCAATCTACCAATTTACCGACTTGCTAATCCTCTTATTCTTGCGGTTCATCCAGATCCCGCAATAACCCTTCGACTTCCCCTTCGGTGGTGCGCAGTTTCTCCCTGCACAAGCGGATGAGTTCTGCGGCTCGCTTGACATGTTTGGCGAGGGTATCGATGCCGGCCTCGCCTCGCTCCATTTCTTCAAGGATGGTTTCCAGTTCGGCTTTGGCTTTTTCGTAGCTGAATTTATCGGCCATGGGTGGTCAGATGATTTTTGATTGGATAGTGCCGTCTTTAAGAACGGTGGTTAATGTATCGCCCGATCGTGCATCTGTAATGCTCGACAGCAACTTGCCCTCGACAAGCGAATAGCTATAGCCCCTGCGGAGCACAAGCTCGGGGTCCAGCAGCCGTACGGCAGAAGCAGTGGTGTCGAGGCCGGCTTCTTCACGGTGAAGAATAGCCGCAGTTTGTCGCCTGAGACCGTCGGACTGTTCATCGAAGTACCCCCTTTCGAGCTGGGTCTGCAATCGACTTTCTTTGCGCAGGTGCTCCTGTAAACGGCGAATGGTTGCCTGTTCTTCCAGCAGGCTTTTTTGCATACGGTGTTTCAGTGCAAAGGCGGCCTGATCAAGTTGCCTGCCGGATCTGGAAACGGTGCGTTGCACCTGTTGATGGAGGCGAATGCTTGCCTCCTTGACAAATTGATTTTCATCCTGCACGGTTTGTTCAGCGATGTCGCGTACCTGTTCCCAGTATGACAAGATGGTACCTTCAAATTCCTGCTGGTGTTCAATGAAAAAGTTGGCCACATCGGTCGGTGTCATCCGCTTTGTATGGGCCACCTCGTCGCATACATTGCTATCGGCATGGTGTCCGATCCCGGTGATCACAGGCAGCGAAAATGTGGCGATGGTTTCTGCAAGCAGGTAGTTGTTGAAACACTCCATGCCTGAAGTGGCTCCACCGCCGCGCACCAGGGCTACGGCGTCAAAGCCTTTGAGCAAACGGTCTGTCTTGATCTGCTGCAGTTGGGCGATGATGGATCCCGCCGCGAGGTCACCCTGTAGCAACGAGTTGTATAAAGTGACATCAAAGGCATAGCCGTAAGGGTTCGTGTTCAGACGGTTCATGAAATCCTCGTATCCCCTCGAATCTTCGGCGGAGATGAGCGCGATCCGCTGTAATCCCGCGGGTAATTCCAGTTCCCGGTTGCGGTCGTACAGTCCTTCTTGCTTCAGCTTCTCGATGGTCTTGCGCTTTTCGAGTTCAAGATGTCCGAGGGTAAACGCCGGGTCGATGTCGTGTACGATGAGGCTGAGGCCGTATCGCTCATGGTACTTCACCTCTACACACAGCAAGACCTGGATCTGCTCACGCAAAGGCGATCCCGTCATGCGGAAAAAGCGCTGGCTGATGCGTTCGTACTGAAACGACCAGATGTTTCCTCTGAACTCAGCTTTGGGAGTCGCCCCGTTTTCGTCTTTCTCGGCCAGCTGCAGGTAACAGTGTCCGCGACTGAGTTTCATGCCTACGATCTCGGCCGTCACCCAAAATCGTTCTTCCGAAAAGTGCATCTGAAACACACCCGCGACGATGGCGGAGAGTTGCGAAAGTTTCAGGATACCCGAATCGTTTTCCATTTTAAGGAGAGCTCCGAAAAGTCATCCGGAGAAACTACAATCAAAAATAGATTGAAATACCGTATGTAGGCATAGGCGGGAGAACGCTCAGGAGCGTTTTCTGTAGCTGATGATCGCCCAGGCATTCAGCACACTTGCAAAAACAAGCATGATGCCCAGGTGCCGGGATATATCAATCAGTGTGCTGCCTTTCAATACCACCATGCGCATCACCTCGATAAAGTAACTGAAAGGGTTGAACCACGTCACGACCTGAGCCCAATGAGGCATGCTCTCAATGGCCGTGTAAAGGCCGCCCATCAGGATAAAGACCATCATCACAAAGAACGACATGAGCATGGCCTGTTGGTGACCCCGCAAGGAGTCTGTGTTGGTTGGTTATCAGTACGAGTTACTTCAGCAAATTGGATTTGACTACGGTGGTGGGTGTAGTGCCAGCTTCCAAATCACTGCGAAAGAGTTCATGCTGCCGCCGGATCCAGTATTTCTGATCAAAACCAATCCAATAAATTTATATTACAACTATGGCCAATAAAAAAACCGGCCCCACAAGGAGCCGGTTTTGGTGTTGGTTGGTTGTCAGTATGGATTACTTCACCACGTTGGTGTTGACCACCTTGGCGGGCGTAGTACCCAGTTTCCAGATGACCGCGATGGCCTTCAGGTTGCCGTTGTTTCCGGTAATGGAGTTCTTGGGCAGCATGAAGGTGTTGTCGAATACCTGGTCGGCAGTGATG
>JAULUX010000135.1:989-7597 GCA_032111385.1 Bacteroidia bacterium | reverse complement strand
ATTTTTCAGAAACATCCCGTTCGATCAGGCAGTGGTTACTCAGGCTGTGCTATCGGCCCTGGTACTTGCAGTTGGTGTATTTGTTCTGTTATCGCGGTGGCAATTGCATCGCAAGCTATTGGTGATCGGAGTTTTGGGTATTGCTGAACTGGTCGTTTTTGCAAGGATGAGTATGCCGGTCACTGTAGTTTCTGAATACAACGCCCGGAAAACGCAACTGGCGTTGGACAGCGCTCGGGTCAAGGGTTTTCCCATTCCGGAAATGCGTCCGGTTCGGTTGAACCTGGACTCAGGTGCGTTCCCCGTGCCTTTTTGGAAAAACCTGAACCTATTCCGCAAGCAGCCGGCTTGGGACGGATACAACAACTTCCAGCTGAAGGAGTATATCCGCTTCTTTGATCAGGAGCCGTTGCGTTCGGCTCAACTGTGGAGGCCATGGGTGAGTTTTGCCGATACGGTGCTGACCTATTCCGATTCCATTCACCCCGCCAGGCTCGAGGGGAGAAATATTGCCTACCTGGAAGCTCAACCTGCCATGGCAATTCCTTCGGGCATTTCCGATCCGAATAACCGGGTGGTTGTGTACGGATTTGAACCGGGTCGAATGGCTATTTCTGCCGAAGTGGAGAGTGATTCAGCTTTGTTGCTGGTGATGCAGCAGGAATACCCCGGGTGGGAAATCAGGGTGGATGGGAAGCAGGTCGCTCCGCTGACTGCCGATTACCTTTTTCAATCGGTTTGGTTAGGCAAAGGAAACCACCGACTCGAATGGGTGTATATCAATCTCCCCGTTCGGATAATGACACTCCTGGGATTCTTTGCAGGTACGGTTTGCGCACTCGTTCTTTGTTTACCGAGCCGTAGGGCGGTTTCAGTTATTCCAGGGCAAAGTCCTTGATGCTAAGATTTATATGGAGGTTGCCTTTTTGATACCTGCCCAATGTCACCGGGTATGTCAACAAGTGGGTTAGGGGCGGATCCGGTCCGGTTTTCAGGTCGGTTGTTCATGTACCGGATGCTTGAAATTGTCTACCTTCGCGCCACATAACTTAAAAAAATGAATCTCAAGAAAAGCATCCTGCCCCTTGTAGTTGCCGCTTTCATGGTCAGCTCCTGCAATGCGCAGAACAAGAAAAAAGACCAGAACATGAGCAGTACCATCGACTCAGTCAGCTACGGACTTGGAGTAGCCATCGGCAACAATTTGAAGAATAGCGGCTTCGATTCCCTGAAAGTGGAGCTGCTTGCCCAGGGCCTCCAGGAGGTTCTTGATGGTAAAGCCACCATGAAGCAGGAAGATGCGGATCGCATCATCCAGGGCTACATGATGGAGAAAGAAAAAGTCAAAGGAGAAGGCAACCTGAAAAAAGGTCAGTCATTCCTCGAGGAGAACAAGAAAAAGCCGGGTGTTCAGGTGACCGCCAGCGGTATGCAGTACATCGTGATGAAGGAAGGTACCGGTCCTAAGCCCGGTTTGAACGACAAAGTCACTACGCATTATCACGGCACCCTGATCGATGGTACTGTCTTCGACAGTTCGGTCGAGCGCGGTCAGCCGGCCAGTTTCCCTGTTAGCGGAGTCATTCCGGGATGGACAGAAGCCCTCCAGTTGATGGGTGTCGGTTCCAAGTGGAAGTTGTTCCTTCCCTCTGACCTTGCTTACGGCGAGCGCGGTGCGGGCGGTAAAATCGGTCCCAACAGCGTTCTTGTATTCGAGGTTGAACTCCTCTCAATCGACAAAGAATAAGCAACATTCAGTGAACTGAAAACGGGCCGTCTCCATCAGAGGCGGCCCGTTTGCTTTTCTATCCCCGGACGGTTGTGGCTCAGAGCTGCATTCCGGTCCATTTCACGAAAAGGTTCTCCGGGATGCTTGTTGAACCGTTTCTGAAGTAGTAAACTGCTCCCCAATCGTGCGTAACGCGGTGGTATTCCACTGAAACGCCGTCCTTTACGACACGAATGGTGGTCACTATTTTCCGTTTTTCGTAAATATCCTCCCTTGTGATTTTCACATCCTCTCCGATTGCTTTCCAGCCGGATTGTCCGCTTCGGAGTTTTGAGGGTTGTACTGCCGGTTCACGGAGCGTTGGGTTCAATGCGGATTGCCCTCTTAAATCGCTTGCCGATAATTTTATGGCCGTATCCGGCCCGGAAGGCATAGGCTGTTCCGTTTGGCCATAGGCTGAGGCGGACTGCACAAACAGAAAAAGACCGATGAAGAAGGATCTGATCGGATACCGAAGTGGAAATTTAAGGGTTACAGTGGAGTAATTAGAGCTGCTTGAAACCTCATTCTTTACTTTTGCGTAACATAGGTCAGTACTTTTTGTATGAAGAAGTTTCATCCTGATTCGCTTTCGATCCGTTTGTACGCAACCGGTGTGTTTGGGTTCATTTGCCTGATGTTGTTTTGGAGCCAAACCGCTTTCGCACAACATCCGGGTAAAAACGAGACCGTGAAATACATCAATGACCTCATCGGACCGTCTAAGTCCTTGAGTTTAAAAACTGGCACGCTTGTTGTCACTTTTCGCGATGAAAAAAACCGACTTGTGCGTGAAGACCGGGTTCCGGCCTCAGACCTGGATCTCAATATCTTTTACGAAGAAGAATCCGGTTTGCTATGTATCCCCTGCATGAAAGACTACCGGGAGTGCCTGACACGGGTATTGGTTTTTCAGAAGGTGAAGCGTCGGTACGAGCGATTCAGTATGCCGGTGACTGATGAAGTCCAATATCAGAAACTTAAAAAAGCATTCGATCATCTCATTCGTGTACTTTCAGAAGTCAAATACCGTGAAACAGTCGTTTTGGATTAGTTTGATATGTGTAGCGATGGCATCTTCTGTCTTCGCTCAGGACCGGACCAAGTCGCATACTGCACTTGTGAAAGGAATGAGTTTGTTTCGTCAGGCCAAATACCAGGCCGCTATCAAATCCTTCGAACAATCAATCATGTTCGACAGCACCAACTACGATGCCTGGCTGAAGCGAGGTTTTGTCCGCGGAATACTTGGAGATTTTGAAGGAGAAAAGAACGATTACGATTTTGTTATCTCACATGCTCCTGATCACTCGCATGCGTACGTTTCCCGAGGCAGTGCATTCAGCCGACTCAATAATGTCGAAAGTGCCATGGCAGACTTCAATACGGCCATTCAGCTGGACCCGGAGAACCAGGAAGCTTACAACAACCGTGGTTTTGCCAAAAAGGCTTTGGGCGACAAATTGGGCGCCTGTGCCGATTGGGAGGAGTCCAAGCGTCTAGGTAATAAAGAAGCGATCATCATTTTGAAAAATAACTATTGTCAACATGAGAAGTAAGGAGTTCAGAATAAATTCGTTTTGGATGTTTTCGCTGCCTGCCATCGTCATAGCAACGGCCTTGTTATCGTTCAGCCGTCCACAGGATGAATTGAGTTCCTGTATCACCAAGATCAAAAGTGAATGGTCCAGACCATGCATACAGTGCGTAGAGCATTCGAAAAGCTACAGGGTGTATTTCCGCAACACCTGTGATCGTGCCCTCGATGTGAAACTTGCAGCGCAGGAGAATGACAAGCGCTGGAAGACCTATACTTTCCGCATGGTTCAGCCTGGTGACACACTGCTGGCTTATGCTTGCCATGGAACCGGGAAGTATCTGTATTGGGTACGGAATCCTGAAGACATCGAATACGTTTTTCCGACCGAAGAGGAGATCAACGAGGCGTTTACCGATTAAATAGATCCGTATCGTTCATGCAATCCCCAGCCGTATAAGGCGAAATCGTACCTGACGGGATCTTTCGGATCCAGCTTGATGAGGTTTTCAGTCAACTCTTGCACCGCTTTCCAATCGTCTTGATTTCGGTTCAGCAATCCCAAATGTCGGGCAGTTTTTCCGGAGTGAAGGTCCAGGGGACAATACAAGGCGGAGGTGGGTATCCCGGCCCACAGTCCGAAATCCACACCTGAGTTGTCCTTTCTGACCATCCAGCGTAAAAACATATTGATCCTTTTGGCAGCCGCATTGCGCATCGGGTCGGCGAAGTGCTTTCGGCTCCTTTCCGGACACCGCAGACCAATGAACTGACTGCGGACGGTGGAAATGGCTGTTCCGAGATCAAGGTGTTCCTGATAGGCGGTTGTAAACGATCCCTCCAATCCTCCTTCAGATCGATAAATTGTCTGCAAGGCACGAAGAAAAAAGATGGCATCGGTACCGTTGAAGGTCCTGTGGCAAAAACCGGAGAACTTCCTGCGCTCGGTTGCAGAATGGTGGAGGATGAAATCGAACGGGGCATCGTCCATCCACTCCATCAATTGTCGGGCGTTCCGGAGGATGACCGGTCGCTGCCCCCAGGCGATCAAGGCCGTCAGGAAACCACTGATTTCGATGTCCTCCTTCCTTGTGAATGACCGGGGGATAGATATCGGATCGTTTTCGATGAATCCGGGAATATTGAACCGATGGACGAGACTGTCCAGAAGCTCCTTCAATTCTGCTTGGGGTGGCATCCCCGCGAAGGTAAGGCTCGACCTGTATATAATAAACAAGGGCCCCCGAGGGAGCCCTTGCCTTCCCGACTCAGCCCGGACAGCTGAACCAGCGAGACCCGAAATTCATGACGAAACTAAGCCGGGATTTCATCGTCAACAAGGGACAAGTGTTAAGATGGTACAACCATGGAACTGCGATGATTTGGGATGTGTTTTTGGTTTGTATTTCAAAATCAATGGGTTGTTGTTAAATGGAAGTCGGGTTTAGGACACGCCCGGGATCCGCTAAATTGGGTGAATGCGGACTTGTTTCGGGTGATTGTAATCCAGCGAAATGGGAGGGATGTTCCGATTTGTAGCGGAATCGAAACCGATGTCCTGGGCGTAAACATTCAATCGCATGAAAATCTACACACAACCGTGTTGGGTTGTTTTGTTTTATTTACTTTTTAAAGGTCGATTCAATGTCTTGATAGGAAATCAACATGTGCTGGCTCTTTTGTTGAGCCGGCTTACGGCAGAGGAGGAGCGTAGGTTGAAGGTGTCCGTAGGTCGGAGTGCCGCCCTATTGCGTTTTTGCGAAGAGGCCTTCAGGCATAAGCATGCGGGCGCGGATTGGATACTTGCTTATAGTCGAAACGATGCTCGACCCGTTTCACGGGAGAGTACCAGGAAGTTGATCGAACGGTTGTTGTCGCATGTCTTCCAGGTTTTGGCAGGTTCGCCGGAAGTGCAGGAGTGTGGACAACAGAGAATGGATGCCGCTCATGCCAGCGAATGTGTCAAGTGCGGAGTGTTCATCGTCCAGTCGCTTGGGAACCGGGGAGTCCCGGTACGCTGGCTACTGGCGTTCCTCGAGAAAAGGGCAGAGCTCTGCCGTTCGTTTGGATTGGTGGAAGACCTGGTGGCGGTTCAGTCTCAGCGTCTGCTCATGATGCAACAATTGGCGTTGCCCGGAAACACTTCCGAGCCGGAAGGGGTTTACCGCGATTTGCTGAAAGCCACCGAAAACATGCGGTTTTTAATCGAGTCGGAGCAATATCTTTTCCATTTCCTGGAGGAGTTTGGTAGTTGTTTCCTACCCGGAAGAGAAAAGTTGGAAGAACTCGAACGTCGAATCGCTGAGATATCCGTTTTCAATCACCGAAGCCGATTTGTGTTTCTGAGTTTCGTTCAACTTGTCCTTCAGTCCCGTGTATTCTTCGCTAAAGGGGATGCGCACACCGGAAAGAGACTTGTCGGCGAGGTTGTTTCCATGACAGATGAGTTTTCGGAAGTGACCTACCGATTGAAAAACAGTCCATACGGAAGCAATGGCTTTGGCATAGGAACTCCGGGTATACAGGAGCCATCCAAGGGGACTGGTCAGGGCCAAGGAGTGATTCTGCAATTTCCTCGTTTCTTTGGATTGATTCATGAGCCTGTGATTCTCGATCTTTTTTACAGCCGTCAAGCGGATGTGGCGGCTGAGCTGATACAGCTTTTTTTGCCTCCTGTAAGTAGTGAGCGGGCGATAGTTTTTCCGGCCAGATGGTATGTGATTCAGGGATTCATCCAGTTCAGGAATGGTGAGTTTCAACGTGCGGCACAGTCTTGTCGGTTTGCCGAGGGTGTTCCGGATGGAATAAGGTCGTCGTGGAGCATGGGGATACGGTTATTATCCATCTTCATCAGCATTGAAAATGGAGCAACCGATCTGGCTTCACACCGGATCGAGAGCCTGCGGAAGTTCATGGAGCGACAACATCGCATTCAGCAATTCTCGAAGCGGGAGCATTTGATCCTGAGAATGCTGAGTGGCCTCATGCGCTCGGATTTTGATTTTCGTAAGGTGGCTCTCGGATATGCAGAAGAGCTCGACCTGCTTGCGTCACCCGCGGAGGACTTTGCCTGGGTGCCCGGCGGGTATGAACTGATTCCCTTTCAGGAATGGCTGAGAGGCAAGGCCGGCAGTATTTGATCAGGATGTTGATAACAATTCCTGCGGTTGTCGGTGGTGAAAATCCGGTTGCATGGCTGAATGCGTATCTTTATAATGTAAACCTGATGCCGATCTTCGGGTGCTGACTTTCCGGATAACCCATTGGAGCCGATCCAATGGTGCAGTTTATCCCGGAACAGCA
>JAULUX010000135.1:0-979 GCA_032111385.1 Bacteroidia bacterium | reverse complement strand
ATTGTCCAAGGGACTACTCTCTTCATTCTTGCTTGTGATAACACTTACATCGCAAGCCGAAAAGGTATGGATGCCTTTGGGTTCCTCTCAACCGGCTGAAAGTAAGGCCGAGGTCCTGTTCTCCAATGTGGCACGGACGGAGGTCAGGCTGAGGTTGTCGGGTTTCTATCTGCAGGATGTTCAGACTTCCCGTGGTTCGGCCGTCGTGGTACAGTCGCCCGGTGGGTCCTCTCTGCTGGCGGAAGGCGCGCCCGATCTTCCGAAGTTCACCGTACCCCTGATCATTCCGAACCGGGGAGGGATGCAATGGCGTGTGATGAATGCCCGTTACAAAGAATACAGCGCCATGAACGTCGCACCGTCCAAAGGGAACCTGCTTCGCACTGTCAATCCTTCGGATGTGCCTTACCGTTATGGATCGGTTTACAACACCGACGCCTTTTTCCCATCCGAGCCCTGTGCGATGCGCGACCCCTATGTGTTCCGCGATTTCCGGGGGCAGACGTTGTTGCTTCAACCCTTCCGCTACAACCCGGTCACCCGTACATTGCTGGTGCTGGAAGAGATGCAGGTGGAGGTGGTGCATTCGCCCACATTAAATGCTCCTAATCCATTGCCGGGAACCGGTTTTCCATCTGCAGTATCCGCTGATTTTGCACCCTTGTACAAGCGTCATTTCGCCAACTATCCCTCCGTGCAGTACATTCCGGTCGACGAAGGAAGCCGCATGCTCATCATCTGTCCCGGAACATGGATGCCGCTGTTGCAGCCCCTGGTCGATTGGAAGACCCGCAGGGGAATGGAAGTGGAAGTAGTGGATGTGACCACTGCCGGTTCCACCGCACCGGCCATCCAGCAGTTCATCGCCGGGCGTTATGTGTCCAGCCAGATCTCCTTCGTACTCCTGGTGGGAGATGCAGCACAGGTCCCCACCCTGAGCGCTTCGGGAGGAGCATCCGATCCCAGCTACGGTTTCATC
>JAULUX010000134.1:0-4219 GCA_032111385.1 Bacteroidia bacterium | reverse complement strand
GAAGATTCCAATACCAAAAAAAACTTTGGATTGCGTCGCCAAGAGTTGCTCAGAAACAGCATTGACCCCACTGCTTATTTTGTCAAACTATTGACAGAACCCATCACCGCAGTACACTCAAAAGATAAGCGCGATAACGCCATCCACATCACTTCAGGCACCCATGCGTGATTTCACACTGAACAAATACGAACTTTTACTGACGGTCATCCGGCGAAACGGATACTCCATACTCCCGTTCGTTGACTTTATAGAAGGCAACCGGCCCGAAAAGACCGTAATCCTGCGCCATGATGTCGACAACAAACCTACGCAAAGCCTTGAGAAAGCCCGAATTGAACATAATGCCGGTATTCGATCCACTTACTATTTCAGAATCGTTGAAGAAAGCAATGACCCGGGAGTGATCGAACAGATTGCATCGATGGGGCACGAGATCGGTTATCACTATGAAGACCTTTCACTGGCGAATGGTGAATTCGACAAGGCGATTGAATTGTTCGCGAAACATCTAAAGTATTTCCGTCAGTTTTATCCGGTTAAAACCATTTGCATGCATGGAAGTCCTGCTTCAGTGTGGGACAACCGGTTGATTTGGAGGGACTATAAGTACCGGGATTTCGGTGTTATTGCTGAGCCCTACTTCGACATTGACTTCAACCACACACTTTATCTGACCGATACAGGTCGACGATGGAATGGAAGCGCCGTCAGTGTACGCGACAAGATCAAAAACAGCTTCCAATCGCAGTATAATTTCCGAACAACACAACAAGTCCTTGAAGCATTCGATGCAGGAAAAACGCCCTCTGTGATTATGATGACGACACATCCTCAACGATGGGACAACAACCTGGCACCCTGGATGAGCGAATTTGTGCTTCAGAACATCAAAAATGCCATCAAGAAATACTTTTACATCACTCCACCAATGACAGACTGAATAACCGACCATGCCACATCTCCTCCTTGACGATCCGATTCAACTGCTAAAAGCGGGATGGGAGGAGTACGTTCTTCAACATGCCGACGGTTGCTTTTTCCAAACACCGCAGGCTTATCAACTGTTCGCACAAACCGCCGGGTACGAACCGTCGGTTGTGGGTCTTATCGATGAAAACACAAAGCGGATCAAGGGAGTATTCGTAAGCGTCCTGCAGCAGGAAAACACGATTTACAGAACCCTGACCAGGAGAAGCATCGCCTGGGGCGCGCCATTGGCAGGTAGTCCGCACGATAGCCAGGAATTATTAAAAGCCTACGACGACAGATTGCGTCATAAGGCCATCTATTCGCAGATCCGGAATTTGAGCAACCAATCTGAAAAGAAGACACCTTTCGAAGCATTCGGCTACCGGTACAAGTCGCATCTTAATTCGATCGTCAGTACAAAAGGACGAAGCGAAAGCGAGCTTTTGACAGCGATGAGTAAAAGTAGGGCAAGACAGATCAGAAAGGGACTTGAGAAAGCAAGTATCGCAGAGGCGGTCACCGAGCAGGAATTTCTTGCCTATCATTCCATTCTCAGTCGGCTGTATAAAAACAAGGTAGGGAAACCCTTACCTCCGACCAGCTTTTTCAAGGCATTTCGTGAGACGATCATTCCCAATGGGTACGGCAAACTATTCCTTGTAAAACTTCAAAACGAAGTCATCGGCGGCATCCTGTGTGCAGTAATGCCCGGCAAAGCCATCTACGAATGGTACATCGCCGGACTGGATGACGAATACCGGGAAATCTATCCGAGTGTTTTGGCCACATGGGCGGCCATCCGCCATGCAGCAAACACCGGGCTGGACCACTTCGATTTCCTCGGAGCAGGCTCACCCGACAGTGCCTACGGAGTCAGGGAGTTCAAGGAACGGTTCGGAGGCGAGACCGTGGAATACGGTCGCTTTGAGAAAGTACATCACCCCGTTTTGATGAAAATAGGGACCTTTGGTATTCGCATGAAACAATGGATCCGATGAGGGAACAAAAGAAAACCACTAAACGAAGCCTGGCCGGAAGAATATGGATCTGGTGTATGCTTCGTATAGCGTATTCATTCCCCCTGAACCGCATTCGGGTGAACGCCCTCCGTGCATGTGGTTTCTCAATCGGAAAAAAGGTGTACATCGGCCCGGGTCTGATGCTATCGACCATGAACTCGGACAACTCTTGTGAACTCAGGATTCAAGACCGGGTTTCGATCGGCCCTCGCGTCACACTTGTGCTTGCCTCCCATTGCAACCATTCGCGTCTTGGATCTGCGTTTCCCCCTGTCAAGGGCAGCATCACCATCGAAGAAGATGCATGGATAGGCGCCGGCGTTATCATCCTGCCCAACGTCACCATTGGAATGATGACTGCGATAGCAGCAGGAAGCGTTGTCAACCGATCAATCGGTTCCGATCTGCTGGCCGGTGGAACACCAGCCAAAATCATTCGAAATCTAAAGTGAAAACGATCTAAGATTCATTCAAACCACCTCGCCTATTTCTTTCTAAAATAAGGCGAAGATGGGTTAATGTTTTCGGTCCATATATAGTTTTTGACTCCTGAGGGAATGAAGACCGGACCTTTGCTCCATGTTTCCAGCGCGTTACGATGACGCAATACCAGATAAACACTCTGTTGCCAAAGTGCAGAGGGGAAAGTGAACGATGCCCAGCCTGTAGTATCGACCAAGCCGGACGCTTCATACATCAATGAATAAGGATAAGCAGACGACCTGACCTGTAACAACAGCGTATCGGTGAAGGACGCCGGCAAACCCGGCACAGAACGCATTGATCCCGACCCATTGTAAAAACCCTCGACAAACAAACGCACCGACACAATTACCTGGCAGGGATTTACAGGCTGGGACAATACTGACACGCCGTTGAAGTCGCAGCCATTGGCATCGGTGACGACCCAGGAATAGGAACCGGGAGAAAGACTATCCACTTCAATCGTATCGGTTGCAGCAAGCATAGCAGATGCACTTGCATGTCCGATAGCACGTGACATGCTGCTGCTCTGAGCGGAGGCTCCGTTAAAAACCTGAAGAGTGTAGGGAGCGGTTCCTCCCTCCATCAACCAGGTAATAACACCATCGGAAGCCGTGCTGCAGGAGGAAAACTCCAGTGCAGCTTGAACATCCAATGGAGGTGGCTCAGTGACGAAGACAGAAACCTCCGAGGAACATCCGATCGCATCCACCACGGTAGCGAGATATGTACCTGCTCCTAAGCCGGAAATATCTTCAGATACCTGTCCACCCGACCAATGGTACTGAAAAGGCGGACTCGACCCTGTTACATTCAAATCGACAGCTCCATCGTTCAAACCGTTGCAGGACACATCCGAAACGGAGGTCGAATTGATAGCTACCGCACCGACCGGCAACATGAAGACATCACGCATGGTTAGTATTCCGTTTGACAAGGCAACTTGATTCACTGTAACAGTCTGGTAGCCGACCTTCGAAAAAACAACATTGAAGCTGCCTGAAACCGCCGTTCCTGTCTTGTATTCACCGGTGATCTTCGACTGCTCCACCGTATGCGTACCGCCTACAATTTGCACCTGTACACCTGAAATTGGCAAACCGGAACAGGAGTCACGAATAACCCCTTCAAGATAACAGGCCCGCACATACGTCGGAGTCAACACGAACAATCCGTTATCGATATCCGACACCACGATGTTTCCCGATGGCAAAAAAGGATATACACCCCAGGCTCCGTTGAATCCATTACCGCTGCCTTGTGTGTAGGTATCGTATCTTCCAACAGTGATCAGGTTATCCGGCCGGGCGACATCTACGATGGTGATACCATCCTTGTAATAGGAATTCACCGCAAAATTATTTTGGATGTAGGTATTGTGTATGATCGAACCGCTTCCTGGCGTCCCCTGAAGCCGATCCAACAGGGTAATATTACCAACGGAAGTCACATCGTATGCTGCCAGATAAGAACCGCTGACCTCATCGGTTGTGAACAACACCCTTCTCCCCTGATCGGACAACCAGGTGTTGTGGGTGAAATTCGATGGCGTGTTTTGAGTGGCCAACAAAACCGGATTGGATTTATTGGTCACGTTTATTGCCGCGAAAAATCCTCCGTAGATGTGCGCGGTCCACAACGTATCATTCCGCAGGAAGCAATCATGCACATACCGCAAATTACCACTGAGACCGAGCTGGGTATTTGATACATAAACCGGATTCCAGGGATCTGCCAGTGAGACG
>JAULUX010000133.1:0-11955 GCA_032111385.1 Bacteroidia bacterium | reverse complement strand
CCACGTCTGAAATAACTGAAGTATTTGTGTTCGAAACTGGAATAAGAAGGATCTGACCGGAGCCGTTCCTCATGTCCTTCGATGCGATCCTCCTCACAATCGATTGCCGACTCGAAATCCTTGAGTGTTTCGATCCCCAGCCGCACCTGATTGTTGTAGCTTGAAATGGCCCGATCGACCGGGTTCCGGAGCATGCAGATCAGTTTCACGTTCGGGAGGTCGCGCTTCACCCTTTCAGGAGCCAGGGGATGCGCCAGGTAATAAGGACTCGACTCACCGGTCGCACAGAGAAGACCACTGTCCTGCTCACACCGTCGTGCTGAAGAGAGCGATGGGAAGTGGGAACGGTACCATTTTTCACCCTTGTGGTAATAGTAATCGAAATAATGCACCTCCTTTGTAAAACAAGGCAACACCTGCGGGTGTTGTAACAGGTAATTGTAAAGAGAGGTAGTACCGCATTTGGCAGCACCGATGATCAGGAAGGAAGGCAATACGCGGGAATTCGCAGTCAATCGCCTGTAGGTCCGCTCGGCATTCCAATGCAGACGATCAGTGAGCGACGGCCTCTGCTTTTGTCCCATGGAAAACGAAAGTAGAAAAGTTGGGGATGCAACAAAGCCCGGCGGGCCCTTACCGGTGAAACCATTCGCGTACAAAAGCAGTTAAAAGAAAGAGTACCTTTGAAGGAAGACACGCATCATGCAAAAACGAATCATTCATTTTGAATTCGACCAGTTCTCCAGCCTGGAGGAACTCCCGGAGAGCGACCGTTTGCTGATGTGTGAGGCCATGAAAGCCTCCGACGATGCTTACGCACCCTATTCCCATTTCCACGTGGGAGCGGCCGTCCTCCTTGAAAACGGCGTAGTCGTCCGGGGTTCCAACCAGGAAAATGCCGCCTACCCTTCAGGCCTCTGCGCGGAACGTGTAGCCTTGTTTGCGGCAGGCGCTCAACATCCCGGTGTGAAGATCATGGCCATTGCGGTTTGTGCCTATCCCGAAAGCAAGAAAGAACCGGAGTTCCCATTGAGCCCGTGTGGGGATTGCCGACAGGTGATGGCTGAATACGAGACCCGGTACGACCACAAGATCCGGATGATCATGCAAGGCGGACACGGCACCTACATCGCCACCGAATGTGTCGCTCAATTGCTGCCTTTTCTTTTTACAGGAGAAGCCCTGAAATAGAGGCGCCGGAGCGCCTTCCATTCCAACCTTTGGGATTTGCTGTTTTATCGCTGTCCTGATTCCTGATTTACACCTGAATCCCAACACATTAGAGCACATGGCCGAATGCGGTCGGAAGCCCTGTTTGGACTATTTTTGCGGGCATGGGAAAATCCGCCAGTTCAAAAGCCACTGCGGGCAAGACAAAGTACAGCCGCGAGCAGTACCTGAAATGGTACGAGGACATGCAATTGATGCGCCGTTTCGAGGAACGTGCAGGCCAGCTTTACGGCATGCAGAAAATCAAGGGGTTTTGCCACTTGTACATCGGACAGGAGGCTGTCGTTGCCGGAGCCATTTCGGCACTGAAGCCCGAAGATGCCATGATCACTGCCTACCGCGACCATGCGCATGCATTGGGCAAAGGGATTTCCGCGCGCGAAGTGATGGCCGAACTTTTCGGTAAGATCACCGGGTGTTCCAAGGGCAAAGGTGGCTCCATGCACATGTTCTCGAAAGAGCACCGCTTCTTCGGGGGACACGGCATCGTAGGCGCCCAGATCCCGCTTGGAGCGGGGATTGCATTTGCAGAAAAATACAACAACACGGGTAATCTTTGCGTCTGTTATTTCGGCGACGGCGCCGTACGTCAGGGTGCGCTTCACGAAGCGTTCAACATGGCGATGTTGTGGGAGCTCCCTGTGATCTTCATCGTGGAGAACAATGCTTACGCCATGGGCACTTCAGTCGAGCGCACATCGAACGTGCATGACCTGCATAAGATCGGACTGTCGTACGATATGCCCTCCTATCCCGTCGACGGAATGAATGTGGAAACGGTGCACGAAGCCATGGTGATGGCTGCGAAGCATGCCCGGGAAAAAGGACCCATCTACCTCGAAATGAAGACCTACCGTTTCCGGGGCCACTCCATGAGCGACCCGGCGAAATACAGGACCAAGGAGGAAGTGGAGAACTACAAATCGCAGGACCCCATCGAGCAGGTGAAAGACACACTGCTCAAGGAAAACATGGCCACGGAAACAGAGATCGAAGCCATCAACGATCGTATCAACGATGTGGTGGAAGACAGTGTCCGTTTCGCCGAAGAGTCGCCTTACCCCGATCCTTCCGAACTTTTCAAAGACGTTTATGTTCAGGAAGACTATCCCTACATCATCGACTAATCAAACTCATTCCCTCTTCAGAACTATTCTAAGCTAACAGATCATGGCCGAAATCGTACGCATGCCCAAGATGTCAGACACCATGACGGAAGGTGTTGTTGTCAAATGGCACAAGAAAGTCGGAGATACGGTGAAAAACGGCGACCTGGTCGCGGAAATCGAGACGGACAAGGCCACCATGGAATTCGAATCGTACCAGGCCGGTACACTTTTGTATATCGGAATCGAAGAAGGTAAGGCCGCACCGGTAGACAGTATACTGGCGGTTTTGGGTAAGCCGGGCGAAGACTTCAAGGCACTGCTCGATCAGGAATCGGCAGCCGCCAAAGTGGAGAAAGTTCCGGCAGCAGTGAGTCCTGCACCCGCACCTACTGCGCCAGCTCCTGCACCAACACTGGCGCCCGCTGTCCCAAAAGCGGTGGCTCAGACCATGGTCAGCGCACCGGCACAATCATCAGACTCAAGTGATTCGAGAATCAAGATCTCTCCCTTGGCGAAACGCCTGGCGAATGAGAAAGGGATCGACTTGTCATTGCTTCGGGGTTCAGGAGAACACGGGCGAATCGTCAAGCGCGACATCCAATGGTTCAAGCCGGGTAATGTGGTACAGCCCGGAATCTTATCCGCACCGGCTGTTACCCGTGAGAGCTTCGAAGAGGTGAATGTCACTCAGATGCGGAAGACCATTGCCCGGCGTTTGAGCGAAAGTAAATTCAGCGCTCCCCATTTTTATCTGACCATGGATATCGACATGGACGAAGTGGTGCGTGCAAGGGAAAGCGTAAACAGCGTCACCCAGGTGAAGATCTCCTACAACGATTTCGTGGTCAAAGCTGCAGCGACCGCGCTTCGCCAGCATCCCGCGGTCAATTCCAGCTGGCTTGGTGAGAAGATCCGGTTCAACCACCACATCCACATCGGAATTGCAGTGGCGGTAGATGAAGGATTGCTTGTGCCTGTGGTTCGTTTTGCCGACAGCAAGCCCCTGAGCCAGATCGCTACTGAAGTGAAGGGATATGCACAGAAAGCCAAGGAGAAGAAATTACAGCCACAGGACTGGGAAGGCAACACCTTTACCATTTCCAATCTCGGTATGTACGATATCGAGGCGTTCACTGCCATCATCAATCCGCCCGACGCCTGCATACTTGCCGTTGGTGCGATCAAGCAAGTGCCGGTTGTGAAAAACGGAAACGTCCAGCCCGGTCACGTGATGAAAGTGACCTTGAGCTGCGACCACCGCGTGGTGGATGGTGTAGTAGGATCTAAATTCCTGAATACATTCAAGGCATTGCTTGAGAACCCGGTGGTATTGCTCGGGCAGGGCAATATCTAAGCGCGCCCTTTGCCCGCTTCAACCGAATCACGTAGTATAAATACGCTCCACCAGTGAGGCGTTCGCCTCCAGGATGACCTTGCGTTTCAGGCTCAGTTTAGGCGTCATCTCCCCTTTTTCAATACTCCATTCGCGGGGAAGCAGCTCGATCTTCTTGATCGTTTCATAGCTGCCGAGTTTCTTGTTCACCTCTTCAACCTCTTTCGTCATCCGGTTCTTCACCCGCTCCATGGCGATCAGTTCTTCGTTGGTGGCAGGGATGGTGATTTCTTTACGCGCACACCATTCGCGCAGGAAAATGAAATTGGGAACGACCAGAGCCGCGGCGAAATTGCGGTTCTCTCCGATCACCATGGCCTGCTCGATGAAGCGCGATTCCTTCAATTTATTTTCGATGGCCTGAGGCACGATGTACTTCCCTCCGGAGGTCTTGAAGATCTCCTTCTTGCGGTCGGTGATGCGCAGATACTTGCCTTCCACCATTTCTCCGATATCGCCGGTATGCAGCCAACCGTCCTTGTCGATCATCTCGTCGGTCAGGTCGGGACGTTTGTAATAACCCAGCATCACATTCGGCCCTTTGGTCAGGATCTCACCGTCATCGGCTATACGTACTGTGACCTTGTCGATGGTCTTTCCTACCGTTCCGAATTTCAAACCACCCGGATCGAGCGTGTTCACGCAGATCACCGGACTAGTCTCGGTCAATCCATACCCTTCAAGGATGGGGATTCCGGCCGCCCAGAATACGCGCGCAAGCCGGGGTTGCAAAGCCGCACCACCAGATACAGCAGCTTTCACCTTCCCTCCCAACGCTTCCTGCCATTTGCTGAAAATGAGCTTCCTTGCGATTTTCAACTGCAATTCATACACAGGACCGTTCGCGCCGTTGATCTCGTATTTCAGTCCGAGATCGAGCGCCCAGAAGAACAGACGTTTCTTGATCCCGCTGAGCTCGGCTCCTTTGCTGACGATCCGATCGTACACCTTCTCGAAAAGACGAGGCACACAACCGAAAATCTCGGGCTGTACCTCCTTCAGGTTGTCAGCCACCTTTTCGATACTCTCGGCATAGTAGATCCCTACCCCGAGGAACATGTACAGGTAGCTCAGGACACGCTCATACACGTGATTGAGCGGCAGGAAACTCAATGCCCTGCTGTGCTCATCGACCGGTGCGAGGTGCCTTGCGGCATACAACTGACTGACGATGTTATTGTGGGAAAGCATAACACCTTTCGGAAAACCGGTGGTTCCGCTGGTATAAAGCAACGTCGCCAGGTCATTCGCTCCGATCGAATCGCAGATCGACTTGACCGCAGCCGGATCGGGATGCTGTCGCCCCTTTTCGGCGATCTCAGACCAGTGTGGTTTACCCGTAATGCGGTCGAAGGAAAACATACCCTTGATCCCTTCCACATCTTTGGTGACAGACTCCACCTTGTCCCACAATTCCTGGCTTGAAACAAAAACATAGCTCACTTCCGCATCCTTCAGAATGAAATGCAGATCGCTGGCGCTGATGGTCGGGTAAACAGGCACATGAATGGCCCCGATGCGCATCATGCCCAGGTCGAGGAAGTTCCATTCCGGACGGTTGTTGCTCAACGTGGCGATCTTGTCGCCCTTGCGCACACCCATCGCCAGCAAACCATAGCTGACCTCGTCTACGTGGCGGATGAAGTCAGCTGCACTGTGCTTCACCCAACGTCCGTCGATCTTTGCGGCGAGGGCATCTGCCTTGGCGGGATACAGGGCTTTGTAACGATCAATGAGATCGATGAGTCGTGTCACTTCCATGGGTCGAAAAAGGTTGTAGCTTTATGTCAAATATACTGTTGACGGAGGAATTCCCAAGCACGAAACACAGTTAGCCATGTCCTTACACACCTCTTTTGCAAAAGCCTTTGGACTTCGATTACCGGTCATCATGGCACCCATGTTCCTTGTATCGAACGAGGCCATGATGCGTGCTGCGCTTGACGAAGGCATCATGGGTGTATTTCCAACCTTGAATTACCGGAAAGAGGGCGAACTCAAGGAGGTCTTGCAATCGCTGGAGTCCTACAGGCAAAACGGGAATCGACCGGGACGCGTCGGTGTAAACCTGATCGTGCAGAAAACAAATCCACTGTTTGCTGAGCATCTGCAAATTTGTGTCGGGCAAAAAGTCCCGTTTTACATCACAAGCCTGGGCAATCCGGAACCTGTTATCCAGGCGGCACACGCCTATGGAGGCAAAGTCTACTGCGACGTGACCAACCTCAAGCATGCAGAGAAGTGCGCGCAATTGGGTTGCGACGGCTTCATTGCTGTCACCGAGGGAGCCGGAGGACATGCTGGCCCCTACCCGCTTCATATCCTCGTACCGGCACTGCGAAACCACTTCCCTGAAATTCCTGTCATTGCAGCAGGGGGAATCGCCACCGGACAATCCCTGGTCGCCACTCTCGCACTTGGTGCATGCGGAGTCAGCATGGGCACCCGCTTCATCGCCTGCACCGAAGCCTCGGTGAATCCCGCATACAAACAAGCCATTGTGGAGGCAGGCATGGAAGACATCATGATGACTGAAAGGCTTTCAGGAACCCCTTGCGCGGTGATCGGCAACGAGGAGGCCCGCCGGCTTGGCCCACACCAAAACCGGATCGAAAGATGGCTCAGCAGCTCACCGCGCACGAAGAAGTACTTTAAAATGCTGGTCCAGCTCAGGGGAATGAAGCGGTTGGAGAAGGCTGTAAAACCGGGCGATTACAGCCGCATCTGGTCGGCGGGACAAAGCGTAGAATTCATCCACGACATCCTTCCCTGCAAGGAGATCCTGGACAGGATCGAACAAGAATCCCTATCGACCCTGGATTCCCTGAAGGATGCGTGAAGGGCACTTGCGCGACCGGGGCTGCTTGCATTACCTTTGAATTTCTGATTCCAAACCATGAAAAAGCTACTGATCCTTTTCCTCGTTTCATTTTCGCTGACGGCCTTTCACACCGCTCAGGCGCAGAACAAAACCATTGCACCGACCACCGACGACGAGTACGTTATGGGGTCCGTAGGCTACAAGATGTTCATGCAGATGAAGGTCGAACTGAAAGGCGGATACAAGGTGAACGACATTCGCGATATCGAATACGGCGACCGAAAGGCGTCTTTTAAAGGACTTTACCGGCCCGGAGAACAGAAACCCTGTGCCATCATCATGGTGTACACCAAACTTCGCGGAGCACCTGAATATTATTGTATCCCCACGTTGGATGCCCCTGAGATCCTTTGGGACAGATTCCGCGTCAGCCTCGCCGGTGAGACGGACAACAAACAGGAACAGCTGCAATTCTTCGGCTTTGCTTTGGCAAAAGCACTGATGCTTTTTGCCGTGGAATGAAATCCGGCCTGGTGATCGGATTGATCCTTCTGCCGTTCACCGTTTCTGCAAAACCGGGGGTGGCGGAGGCGTTTTGGAAACTCAGCAGACCTGAAAAGGGCTGGGTACTTGCTCATCTCTTCAAAGCAAAGCGTGCATTCCATGTAACGCAACAGGTACGGCACACCACCGACTCCCTTTACAGGCTTCAACTCCCGGACACCTTCCGTCATGGAGGGCGTATCGATGCATTCAGGCACTCGTATTGGATGGCTATGCTCACGCAACGTATCGGTGAGCGCCCATCCCGTAAGCTGGGCAGGTGCCATGAAAGAGGCAATCGCATAAAATACCGTAAAGGCAAAACCGAAGACGGATACATTCAAGACGCAACTGCCTGTGAGATGGACCTGCACAACAATGAGGAAGGCATACGTCTGGCTCTTGAACATCCCGACGAAGGGCAGGACGGCATGGCGAGGGAATGCCTCAAAGCGATTCGATCCGGTAAGATGAAAATCCTTTTCATCAACGCTGATGGAGCCTATTGCGATTGCGATGGAAAACCTGTGAATATGGTTCGGAAGGGAATGGATAAATGGAAACTTCCGATCTGCCTGCTTTCCAGCGAATAGCCACAACCGGTTTCACGAAAGACTCACGTTTCACAGCCCGCCAAACAGTAACTTCGTCATACAGCACATTCGCAATGAAAATACCATCGGTTCTTTTCCTGATCTTCTTTGCAATCACATCAGCTGCCGGTCAGGAGCAGAAAGGCATCCGTTTCAGACCCATCAGCTTCGACGAAGCGATTCGTCAGAGCAAGACGGAGAACAAGCCCATTTTCCTTCATGCATTCGCCAGCTGGTGCCATTACTGTACAGGTATGGCAGACAGCGTATATACCGACGCCGAAGTGGGTGCTTTCTACAACGATCATTTCGTCTGCATTAAACTCGATATGGAGAAAGAAGGCAAGGAACTCAACAAGAAACTACGCATAAAGACCTTCCCTACTCTCGTTTATTTCGACTCGACATCGGCCATCATGATGCATCGGCTGGCCGGTAAACGCGGAAGACAGGAGTTCATCCAGGCCGGACTGGACGCTTTGGACTCCACCAAAAATCTGCGCTCCTACGAACAGATCTACTTCTCGAAACGGGGTACCGCCAGGGAATATGCAGTGTATTTTAAGATGCTTGACCAGGCAGGACTGGACAACCAGCCCTCCATCAATGCTTACTTATCCGATTTATCCAACGACGAAATGCTACGCTCGGACAACTGGCGGATACTTTACGACCAGTTCCGTGACTCGGAGGCATCGTCTTTCCAGCGCATACTGCTCATGCGCCCCGAATTCGCTAAACGCTACACGACGGACAGCATCGACAACAAAATCCTGACCGTGTACAACGGTGACCTGATGACCCGAGTCCAGAAACTGGACACTGCCGGGTATCAGAGCATGATTGAAAAGCTGAAAAAATCGAAACTCGACATCGCCGACAAGATCGTTGCCTATGCCGATCTGAACCGGGCCAAGATGAAATCAGACTGGAAAAAATACCAGGAGCTGGCTGTTCCATTCATCGAAGAGTTTTGCAAAGGCGACTACAGAAGGTTGAACGAGGTAGCTTATAATTTCTACGAAAGGGCCACCGACTCCGTCATGGTGAATAAAGCCATCGGATGGTCGGAAGAAGCCGTTGTCCTACAAGATAACATCCGCTACAACCACACCCTGGCCTCCTTGTATTACAAGGCGGGACGCAAGAAAGACGCCATGAACGCCTGCAACCATACCATCGAACTGGCGAAGAAGAACAAAGTCGATTACAAACAGTCGACCTTGCTCATGGAAAAAATCGAGGAGCTAAAAGAATAGACTCCAGCTGTGGATTGAGAGAATTTAGGACTTACTGAGCCACGTACACCTGTTCTCCGGCGATCCACGTCTGAGAAACCTTCAATTTGAAGAGGTCTTTCTCCGGAGACTTGAGCAGGTCACCGTCCAGCACAACAAAATCAGCATCTTTTCCGGAAGACAATGACCCCCGCTCATTCTCTTCGAACGAGGAATAGGCAGCCCAGATGGTCATAGCTTTTAGCGCCTCCTCACGGGTAAGCGCATCCGATTTTTGAAAACCACCTTCGGGAAAACCCTTCTGATCCATCCTGGCCACGGCAGCATAATACCCGAAGAGCGGATTGATCTCCTCGACCGGAAAATCGGAACCTGCTGCAATGAAACCGTTTTGCTGAAGCAGCCTTTTGTAAGCGTAAGCTGTTTTTAAACGATCCTTTCCCAGCCGATCACCGGCCCAATACATATCGCTAGTGGCGTGAACAGGTTGAACAGAGGGGATGATCGAAAAATCACGGAAGAGGCTGAAATCATCCGGAGCAAGACACTGCGCGTGCTCAATTCTCCAGCGCAGGTCGTTCTTTCCTTTCAGTACACCGGCGTAAAGCTTCAACAGAAGATGGTTCGCGGAATCACCGATACAATGCGTGTTGAGCTGAAAACCCATCTCACGCACTTGCCTGGCGACCGAGTTCAATGAATCGGGTGAGGAAAGCAGGAATCCCTTGTGCCCGGGCAGGTCGGCATAATCGTGCATCAGACAGGCACCTCTGGACCCCAGTGCACCGTCGGCATACAGTTTGAAGGAACAAACGTGCAAGCGCTCAGTACGGTATCGACCCCTGGATTTATAAAGACTCAAATTCTTAGGTGAATAGCTTACCATAGCATTCACACGCATCTTCAACACACCGGCTTTCTGGAGACTATCGATCAAATCGATTGTCACGGGATCGAGACCGGCATCGACCAGGGATGTCAAACCCACAGCAAAGCACATTTGCTGCGCTTCGAGCAAAGCCGCTGTCTCGAGCTCCCGACCGGGAGAAGGGATCTTGCGCTTTACCAGGTCGACTGCATTGTCAATTAACAATCCTGTGGGACGACCGTTCCGAACTTCGACCTTCCCTCCTTCCACGCGTGTATCGGCAGTGATACCACAAATCGAAAGCGCTTTGCTGTTTACCAAAGCCGCGTGACCATCGATACGAAGAAGAAAAACAGGGATATCGGGGAAAAGGGAATCCAATTGGCGACGGTCGGGGTATGACTTATCGGCCCAATCGTTCTGATCCCATCCACGCCCGAACAACCAACCCATGAACAAACGGTCCCGATGAAGCACAAGCGTATCCAGTACATCATTGAATGATTTGGTACCGGTCAGCCAGATCTTCCGTCGATCAACGGCATAACCGTAGAAATGGCAATGCGCGTCGTAAAATCCCGGGTAAACCGACCTGCCTTCCAAGTCAACGTGCCGGGATGCACGGATACCCTGCAACTCCTCATTGGTACCCAAAGCCAGGATCTTGCCGTTCTTCACCGCGAACCCCTGCACAATGGGAGCCGAGTCATTTAGAGTATACACAACGCCGTTAGAAAAGACGATGTCGGCGGTCAAATCTGAGAATCGGTTTTGGTTGGATGTGGAATTCGTACAGCCCTGGGTAAACAAGAGCAGTGCTACTAACCCGAACACTAGCTGAAGCCTCATGATTGACGATGAATATAAGCGGACCCGGCTTGTGCCAGGGGAGTCATAACGATATCATTCAACACCACGTTTCTTGGGCGGCTTGCAGCAAACCAAACCACTTCGGCTACATCATCTGCATTGAGTGGTTCGAATCCCTGATAGACCTTGCCGGCCCGGTCGGCATCCCCTTTGAAACGCACCAGAGAGAATTCAGTCTCCACCGCACCCGGATGGACTGCAGTGACTTTGATACCGTGCGGAAGCAGATCGATGCGCATGCCTTTGCTGATGGCATCCACAGCGAATTTGGTGGCACAGTAAACGCTGCCCTTGGGATAGGCTTCGCGTGAAGCCGTACTCCCGATGTTGATGACATGGCCATGACCACGATCGATCATCCAGGGGATGACAGTACGGCTGACATACAAAAGCCCCTTGATATTGGTATCGATCATATCCTCCCAATCGTCGAGATCGGCCTCATGGATGGTATCGAGTCCGGCAGCAAGGCCCGCGTTGTTGACCAACACGTCGATCGACTTCCAGTCGGTAGGTATGGCATCCAACTCTTCAGACACCTCTTTGCGCTTTCGCACGTCCAATGGAAATGCGTAAACCCTGATGTTATAGGTTTTAACGAGAGCCTCTTCGATTTCCTTCAGACGCTCCTCACGCCGACCGCACAGGATCAGATCCCAGCCGTGCTCGGCGAATTTGAAGGCAATGGCCCGTCCGAATCCCGACGTGGCACCGGTGATGAATGCGATCATACTGACATCAAAATGCGAACGCAAAAGTAAGGAAACGCGACTCGTTTAGGCTTTTCCAAGTTTGCTGTTGCGATAACCGAACGAAAAATAGATAATTAACCCTGCAATCAACCAAATCCCGAAACCGATCCATTGGTCAACATGGATCTGGGCCATCAGGTACAAGCAAGTGAGGATTCCTGCGACCGGGATGAGGGAAAGATTCCGAATGAAAGCAGCGATGGAAAGCAACCCGAAGACCACAAAAAACAAAAAAAGCGGGATAGCCGAAATGTCACGCATTGGATTGACATTATTGTACAACCAATCGGAATGACCTACAAATAACCACACCATGCATCCGGTAAACAAGATGGGCAGAATATAGCGTGCATTGATATAAGGCACTTTGAAGGAGCGCGGAAGATCACGATTACGCTGAAGCATCAACACCCCACCGCAAACCAGGATAAATGCGAACAGGGTGCCGATGGAACAGAGGTCGGTCACCGTATCCATGTCGATGAAGAAAATAGGAAGTCCAACCATGAATCCTGTGACGATGGTCGCAAAAGATGGC
>JAULUX010000132.1:0-4220 GCA_032111385.1 Bacteroidia bacterium | reverse complement strand
CATGGGTGTGATCTCGCTCGGCTTCGCCACGACGCAGTTGCCGGAGGCCAATGCGGGAGCGATTTTCCAGCTGAACAAATACAGCGGGAGGTTCCAGGGCGAGATGCATCCTGCGATGCCGATGGGTTGTCGCAAGGTGTAGTTGATGGCGGTGTCGCCCATCGAATGGGCCTCGGTGGAGGTATGCAGCGCTGCCGTCGCATAAAAGTGGAAATTGGAAACCGCCCGGGGAATGTCGACCGTACGGGCCAGCCACACGGGTTTGCCGTTGTCGACCGATTCGGCAACTGCAAGTTCTTCGAGCCTGGATTGGATCTTTTCGCTCAGTTTGATGAGCAAAGCCGACCTGTCTTCCGTCCGCATGGAACTCCAGGCGGGAAATGCCGCCCGGGCCGCCTCCACAGCTTGTTGCACATCCCGTTCGTCGCTGTCGGGGATCAGGCTGTACACCTTTCCGGTGGCCGGCTGGTAGTTGTCGATATACTGTCCGCTCGCCGGGGGGACAAGTGCGCCGTTGATGTAATTCTGGAGGGTTTTCATCGGTCTGTTTTTCGGCGGTAAAGCTACACAGCATCCCTCTAAACCGCCCCGGCTTCCCTTAACCAATTTTCCCTTGCCGGAGCCGTTTAAACCGCGTACATTCGTTTACCCGATATGATTTCCGTTCGAGCCCTTCCGGACAAGGCTGCGAATAGGATCCCGGTCTTGTTTGTAGCCCTTTTGGGTTGCCTGGTCGGATTCTTTCATCCCGCAAAAGCCCAGCAGCAGGATACTGTGAAACTGATGTTTTACAACCTGCTGAACTACCAGGATCCCACTACGGGAGCTTCCGGAGCGGCGGATACTGCCCTGCGGAATCCTTTCTACCGGACCGTTGTTCAGAATACCAATCCCGATATCCTGGTGGTTTGCGAGATGACTGGTTTTGGAGCCTTCCAGTCTTTTTTCAACCGGGTGATGAATGCCGGCGGAAGTGTTTATTCGGCCGGAACTTATGTCAGTAGTCCGGATTCGGAACGGGGTATCTATTTCAAAAGTTCGAAGTTCCAGTTCGTCAGCAATACACCCATCGCCACCTCCCTTCGCGATATCAACCTGTTCACCTTGATCCATCTGCCCTCGGGAGATACCCTGAGGATCTTTGCCGTTCACCTGAAGGCCGCCAGCGGTGGTTCGAACGAGCAGCAACGACTATCCGAAGTCGACAGTTTGCGCAAGTTCACCAATGCGCTTCCTTCCGGCTCGGATTTCATAGTTTGTGGTGATTTCAATATCTACGGATCCGTGGAACCTGCCTATCAGAAATTGCTGCAGGTGCAGACGGGCAACCAGGGTCACTTCATCGATCCGATCAGTTTAAGCGGTACCTGGAACAACCCGGCCTACGCAATCCATCATACCCAGTCTCCTCGCGTTCGTTCTTTCGGTGGAGGTGCCACCGGTGGGCTCGACGACCGGTTCGACATGATCCTCTATTCCGCTGCAATGCAGCAACCTGGGGGGATCACCGCCATTCCATCCTCGTTGCGCGCCTATGGTAACGACGGATTGCATTACAACGATTCGCTGAATCGTCCACCGAACAACGCTGTTTCGGCTGCAGTAGCCAATGCCCTGCACAATGCTTCCGACCACCTGCCTGTATTGATGAACTTCACGTTCGAATACGGAGCCACCCAGATCGATCCGGGTATCGATGCTGTTTTGCTTCCGGGTTCCCCATGCCCCTGGGCTTCAGCTCCCGTCTCCGTTCGCGTGAAAAACAACGGTACCACCACGCTCGATCTCAATGCCCATCCGCAGGTACTATCCCTGTCCGCTACCGATCCTAACGGCAATGCACAGCTGTTTTCCGTCAATCTCAGCTCAGGACTCCTGCCCACGGGTTCGGATACGACCATTGTGATGACAGCCACTTACCCGTTCAGCACCTCAGGGTCCTATCAATTTTCGGCCAGCCTTTCGCCCACCGGTAACGCACAGGATATTAATCCGGCAAACAACGCCCTGCTTGTTTCTTCTTTTCCCATCGTGAGCGTTACACCTGCAAGCATTCAGCCTGCGGGAACGGTTTGGATATGCCCCGGGGATACGACATGGTTATCCGCAAGTGCAGGTACTTCATTCCTTTGGAATCAGGGCGCTAGCGCATCTACCATTCCGGTGACTGCCGCAGGCAGCTATGCTGTGACGGTCACCGATTCGAACGGCTGCACCTCCGTGTCTCAGTCAACCATCATCCAGCAACAAGCCATCGCACCAACGGACACATTGCTCAGTGAAAACATGGGGGCCGTCAGCGCCACCACTTCAATCGCCGTGCATGAAACGAACAACAGTTTCCAAAACACTTCTTTGTTCATGAGTGGTACAGGCGATTTGCGGAGCACTACCACTTCGTCCGGTGCTTATACGGGTGCCAGCGGCGGAGCGAATATCTTCATCACCAATGTTGCCGGCAGGTTTTTCAAGGTAGCCGGTATCAATACGCTTGGCAAGACGGATTTGCGTTTGGCTTTCGGTATATACAAAAGCACTGCTTCTTCTACAGGATCCGATCTTTCGTACCTGTACTGATTTCCTTCCCGCAACGGATGGCCTCAGCATCCGATTCATCAATACGGATGTCAATACGCAATACCGGATCGATGATCTGCTGATAACTGGTAAAAATCAGACTATGGTGTCCTCATCCGACGGGGTCTTCTTGTGCAGCGGTCAAACCAAGACGTTGACGGCTTCCGGTGCATCCAACTACCTGTGGAATAACGGTGCGACCACCGCTTCAATCAGCGTATCCTCTCCCGGTTCTTATACTGTTAGAGGTGGATGTCTGTCTCCGGTTTCATTCGACTATGCTCCCTGTGCATTCATCGACCTTCAGTTGAAGTTATTTGTCGAGGGGTACTATAACGGTGGGGGATTGATGGCCCCGCGGCTCTCCCAGGCCGGACAAGTGCAGGATGGCCTGGCCTGCGATTCACTGGAATTGAAGGTGTATGGGGTCGCATTTCCTCACCCCTTGTTGTTCGAAAGTGTGTTGCTTTTTACAACAAACGGTACTGCAACTGTTCAGCTGCCTTCAGGTCTTTCAGGACAGACGGTCTACCTGTGTGTGATGGGTCAGGCCATACTGCAGACGTGGACCAAGGTTCCTGTTTACCTACAGCCACCGGCGATGACCGTAGACTTGACTGTCCCCTGATGGCGAGCAGAAGGGAATATCAATAGGACAGGCTTGGTTTTTCAAAGGCAGCCTGTTCTTCCCCCATCTACAGGCAGATTGATGCCGGTGATGTAGCCCGCTGCCGGACTCGACAGGAAGGTGATGGCATTGGCGATCTCCGAGGGGTCTGCAAACCGAGCCATGGGGATCTCGTCGAGCATTTCCTGTGCGACAACCTCTTCCGCATGTCCTGCAGCCTCCGATTTATTACGGATGATGCTGTGCAGTCGTTGTGTAGCCGTGGCACCGGGCAATACGTTGTTCACGGTGATTCCGAAAGGCGCTACTTCGCCGGCCAGCGTCTTGGCCCAGTTGGCTACCGCGGCTCTAACGGTGTTGGATACCCCCAATCCTTTGAGGGGCTGTTTCACCGAGGTGCTGATCACATTGATGATGCGCCCGTATTTTTCGGCTTTCATGCCTTCAAGTACGGCTTGCGCCAGATGATGGTTGCTGAGCAGATGGTTGGCGAATGCCGAGGTGAATTCTTCGGGACGAGCCTTGGTGATGGGTCCCCCGGGAGGGCCGCCCGTGTTGTTGATGAGAATATGAACGGCTCCGTGGCTGCTCAGGAAATGGGCCACGCGTTCGCGGAGTTCGTCGGGGCGGCTATGGTCAGCAACGATGTAGGCATGCTGTTGTCCCTTCGATGTGTCCAGCGTTTGGAGAACCGCTTTCAGTTTTTCTTCGTTGCGGGCAAGGAGTACGACAGAGGCTCCGCACGATGCGAGTTCAAGGGCGGTGGCTTGTCCGATGCCCTGCGTGCTGCCGCAAACCAGGGCGCGTTTGTGATGAAGACTGATATCCATTGGTGCAACGAAGATAATCAGGAAGTCAGCTTGCAGGACGTTGCAGGTCGATCTGTAGGCTTTTGTCTTCCTTCCCCGATTCCGTACATTCGTAGTCCTTAACAGAGCATCCCATGTCAATCGCCGCCCCGTTCAACCTCAAGAAGTGGATCGATGAGAACCGCCATCTGCTGAAACCCCCTGTG
>JAULUX010000131.1:1011-7232 GCA_032111385.1 Bacteroidia bacterium | reverse complement strand
GAGCATCACCTTGTTGTCGTATAGGAAGCCACCGAAGGCTGCTGCGAGCCCGGTGAAGGAGTTCAGCAGGGAGATCACCACCGGCATGTCGGCTCCGCCGATGGGAATGGTGAACAGAATACCGTACGCCAGGGCAGCAAGGAATAGCAGATACAGAGCGGTTTCACCCTCAGGCGAACTGACTACGACCCAGGCGCTGAATGCCACGACCGAGATCATGAAAACGGTATTCAGGATATTGTATTGAGGGAGACGGATGGGCTTATTCATCGTTCCATTCAGTTTCAGAAAAGCGATAACGGAACCACTGAACGAAACGGAGCCGATGACCATACCTGCAATGATGGCCGTGAGGGCTCCTGTATTGCCGGTGTTGTGGCTGTATTCCATCAGGCCGATCAAGGCTGCGCAGGCACCGCCCATGCCGTTGAACATGGACACCAGTTCGGGCATTTTGGTCATCTGAACACGCTTGGCGGTGATCCAGCCGATGACTGTCCCGAGGCCGATGGCACCGAAGATCAGTCCGTAAATGAGTCCGGAAACACCTTCATGACCGACAGCATCGCCGTGGCCGGTTTTTTCAAATAGAAAGATCGTACCGAGGATGGCGATGATCATACCTACCGCACCCAGCAGGTTTCCGTTACGGGCGGTTTTGGGATTGCCCATCATCTTCAGTCCCAGAATGAAGGTGACTGAGCCGATCAGGTAGCAAATTTCGAGCAGGGAGCTCTTCATAGTGTCGTTTGGATAAATCGATGAGTTGGTACTTACTTCTTCTTAAACATGTCGAGCATGCGGTCGGTCACCACGAAACCTCCGACCACGTTCAGGGTTCCCAGTAATACCGCAAGAAAACCCAGGACAAGGGCAAGGATGTTTGACGGATCGACATTCAGCATCACGTAGATGGCACCAACAATGACCACCCCGTGGATGGCATTTGCACCACTCATCAGAGGGGTATGTAGTACAGTAGGCACTCCGCCGATGACTTCAACTCCAACGAAAACCGACAACAGGACGAAGTAGATCATTTCGCGATGCTCGGAGATAAGGCTTAAAATGGATTCCATACTATGATTGTTGTTGAGTTTTCCAGGTTAATATGAATTGTGAATTGGCAGGTTGGCAAATTGGTAGATCAGATTTGAATTACTGGATAAGTTGATTGCTTAGGAACTTTGGGTTGATTGATTTTTGTGACTAAGTGATCTGAAATAGTATTGTATGATGATCAATAAGCAATAGCTGTATTTTATGGTGTTTTTTTCGGCAATTACGAGTTGAGTTTGGACCTAAGTGTTTGCTTAGAGCTGGAAAGGATAGATAAAATCTTTTTCATTTCCTGTTTTATGGGTTGAATCGATTCAAGATTCGTTAGTTCGAGGTCTTCTGTGAATTCAAGCCATAACAATGATTCGTCAAGTTCTTCCACTGCTATACAGAGCTTTGAGTAGAATTCTTTGTCACTTCTTCCCCTACAAGCAGCCCGGTAGTTTGCAGCGACAGAGGTGGAGGATCGTATCAGTTGCTTTTTTATGGTCCAACCTTCATCATTTTGAGGGAATTGCCTGGTTAGTTGTATGGTTTTAAGTGCGATTTGCTTGGTTTGGTTTCGAAGTTGTTCTGAGAAATGTGACATGGAAAGTGATGGATAAAGGGTGTATAGAAAAATATGTTTTCATTTTGAGTGCGAGTGCGTTCATCTGCTGATGTGCTATTTACCGAATCGAATTGCGATCATCTTTTCAATCTATCAATTTGCCAATCCACCAATCCACCAATTTGCCAATCTGCAATTACATTTTGGTTCCGTTATGCACGATCAACGCCCCCTTGGTGATCTCTTCCTCCATCTCCCATTTGAAACCGTCCTTGGTGGCGAGGTGCAAGAGGAAGGTCTGAATGTTCTTCGCGTAGAGGTCGGATGCGTTCAGGGGCAGGAGGGAAGGGATGTTGCTTTCGCCGATGATAGTAACCCCGTGCTTCACAATGGTCTTGTTCAGCTCGCTGAGAGCACAGTTTCCGCCTTGTTCCACTGCCATGTCCACTATGACCGATCCCAGACGCATGCTTTTCACCATGTCTTCGGTCACCAGCAGCGGAGCTTTTTTACCCGGTATCAGCGCCGTGGTGATGACCAGATCGGCCTCTGCCACGTGCTTGCTCACGAGTTCCTGCTGCCGTTTGAGGAAATCCTCAGAAACACCTTTCACATAGCCGCCTTCAATTTTGATGGAGTCATCGCCTTTCACCTGGATGAATTTTCCTCCCAGGGACTCCACTTGCTCTTTTGTTTCCGGACGGATGTCGGTCACTTCCACGATCGCCCCCAGGCGCTTGGCGGTTGCAATGGCCTGTAATCCCGCTACACCGGCACCGAAGATGACCACCTTGGCAGGCTTGATGGTGCCTGCAGCGGTCATCAACAGGGGAAAGATCTTGCCGAGCGAATCGGCGCCCATGATGACACTCTTGTAACCGGCAAGGTTGGCCTGTGAACTGAGGGCATCCATCTTTTGAGCCCTTGAAATCCGGGGGATGGCGTCAACTGAAAATGCACTGATTCCTTGTTTTACGCAAGCATCGACCAACTCCGGACTGGTACCGGCCCACATGAAGCTGATCAGCGCTGCGCCTTTCTTCATTTGAGCTATTTCGGCTGGGGAGGGGGCATTCACTTTCAATACCACATCCGAATCGCGGTAAATCGAAGCAGCATCGCCAACGAGGCTGACCCCGGCTTTGGTGTAGTGTTCGTCGGAATAATAGGAATTCAGTCCTGCGCCCGATTGCATCCGGACCTGGAAACCGGCCGAAATCAGCTGCGCACAGACATCTGGGGTCAAAGCGACCCTGCATTCTTTCTCTTTGGTTTCGGTAGGTATACCCAACAGCATCTTAGAATGTATTTAGAGTGAGTTTCTCCGGGTTTCGGAGGCGCAAAAGTAAGACAAAACAAGCCCCGTTTCGCAGCTTCTGTCTAAAACCAAAACTTGTTCAAAAGAAGAAATCAAGCTATTTGGTGAAGGGGCAAGAAATCCCGAATTTTGGGATTCAACGTCATGGCTAAGTTTTCACCTGCATACCTCAAGAAACTCGAAGAGCTGCTCAAGTCTTGCGGCTACGAGCTGCGTTATGAAAAAGGGAACTTCAGGTCGAACTATTGCGTCCTGGAGGCCAAAAAGGTGGTAGTTATCAACAAATTGTCTGCGCCGGAGAGCCGGATGCAGGCCCTTTTGGAGATTATTCAGGGCCTGTCTTTATCCGGTGCCATCCATGCCGATTTGCGCTCCATCGGACTGAAGAATGCTATCCAATCGGCCGATTCGCTTGCATTTCCCGACGAGCCGGTGGATACCCGGGCAGATGGACCCGGGCAGGATCAAACGCCTGAGGTGAGCGACCAGGTGAGCGAGCCTTCTTTGCCAACAGCTTGATTCCGTGTTAAAAGTAACTTTTACCGGAACTGGTACTTCACAAGGAGTCCCCTTAATTTCTTGCCGTTGCAGGGTTTGCGAAAGTTCCGATTCGCGTGATCAGCGGTTGCGTGCATCCATCATTGTGGAGGATCGGGACACCCGGATCGTGATCGATTCCGGTCCGGATTTTCGGCAGCAGATGCTGAAAGCCCGTGTGGAGAAACTCGATGGGTTGGTATTCACCCACGAGCATAAGGATCACCTGGCCGGTTTGGATGATATCCGGGCGTTCAATTACACCGCCGGCAAGGCCGTCAAAGTGTATGCATCCGACGCGGTGCAGGAGGCCATCCGAAGAGAGTTCTATTATGCTTTTGAATCGGTGAAGTATCCCGGGGTTCCGGAGTTGGAGCTGGTCACTATAGGGAATGATCCTTTCAGGATTGGTACCCTTGAACTCTTGCCTATAAGGGTGAAACACTACATGATGGACGTACTTGGGTTCAGGATCGGAGCTTTCACCTACATCACCGATGCCAAAACCATCCCCTCGGAAGAACTGCGTAAAGTGGAAGGTTCTGAAGTGCTGGTTTTGAATGCGCTGCGGAGGGAACCCCATGTCAGTCATTTTACGCTCGATGAGGCGGTCGGACTAATGAATCAGTTGAAACCGCGGTTGGGCTTCTTGACCCACCTGAGCCATCAGATGGGGTTGCATGCGGAAGTGGAGCAGGAATTGCCGGAATACATTCGAATCGCATACGACGGTTTATCGATCGAAATTTGACGATCTGTTTTCTGTACGGATTTTCCTGTGATGGGGTGTGAGATTGCCGTATCTTTGTAAGTGAAATGAATGCCCACCTGATCATAGCGATTGACGGTTACTCGTCTTGTGGGAAAAGTACAGTGGCTCGTGAGGTAGCCAGACGACTCGGTCTGCAGTATATTGATTCCGGAGCCATGTACCGTGCAGTCACTCTTTATTTCCTTCGCAACCACATCCCGGTTCCTTCCCCGGACCAAGCCTTATATTCCTCACCGGAATTGAACGACCATCTGGATCGGATGCATATCAACTTTCGCATCAATCCCGAATCCGGTGCGAGTGAGGTTTACCTGAACAGTGAAAATGTTGAGCACCACATCCGTTCCATGGAGGTCAATGATTCGGTGAGTCAGGTCAGTGCTATTCCGGAAGTCCGGACCCGGCTTGTGCAACTTCAGCAACAGGCAGCCGAACACCATGGTATAGTCATGGACGGTAGAGACATTGGAACAACGGTGTTTCCCGGAGCTGACCTCAAGATATTCATGACCGCCGACGCCGGTGTCCGTGCTGAAAGGAGGTTCATCGAGCTGAAGGCCAAAGGCGTTCAAGTGGATTTGGATTCCATTCTTAAAAACGTAGTCGATCGTGATCACATCGACAGCCACCGCGAAATCAGTCCACTACGGAAGGCGAACGATGCAATTGTGCTTGACAATACCTACCTCAGCAGAGAAGAGCAGGTGGATTTCGTCATGGATAAAGTGCGTGAGTTGGTCCTTCACAACTCCTGACGCTAACATTACCGACCCGGATTTGTTCAAGTATTGAACTTTGACTGAAAACCGAACATGAACATCACCATCGATTCCCAGTCCGGCTTTTGCTTCGGTGTGGTATATGCCATCCAGATGGCGGAAGATGAGCTCGATCAAACCGGGCACCTTTACTGCCTCGGCGACATTGTTCACAACGGCGAGGAGGTCGATCGTCTGCGGGCCAAAGGACTTGAGATCATCGATCACGAGCGCCTGAAATCACTGCATGATTGCACCGTTCTTATTCGCGCTCATGGAGAACCGCCTTCCACCTACGAACTGGCCATCCGAAACAACATCAAACTGATTGACGCCTCCTGCCCTGTGGTTTTGAAACTTCAGCAAAGGGTCAAGACCAGTTTCGGGGACGACGGGGAAGGGGAGAAGCAGATCGTCATATACGGACAGAAAGGCCATGCTGAAGTGAACGGGCTGGTGGGTCAAACCGCCGGAAAAGCCATCGTGGTTTTCGATGAAGCTGATCTGGATGCTATCGATTACGACCGTCCCGTACATTTCTTCACCCAGACCACCAAAAGCACCGCCGGCTTCGAGCACATGATGCAGGCTATCCAGGAGCGAATATTGAAACACAAGGGTACCCTTGAGGAGGGTGATTTTGTTACGAACGACACGTTGTGCCGCCAGGTATCCAACCGCGAGCCTCAGCTAAAGAGATTTGCCACCCAGCACGACGTCATTGTTTTTGTGAGCGGAAAGAAAAGCTCGAACGGGAAAGCGTTATACTCCGTGTGCAAATCGGTTAACCCCTCGTCTCATTTCGTGTCCCATCCTGCCGAACTCGACCCTTCCTGGTTTGATGGTGTCAACTCGGTCGGGATAGCAGGAGCAACATCCACCCCGATGTGGCTGATGGAGAAGGTGTCCGATTCCATCCGGAACCTGGTTCCTCAAATGCCGGTTTAAGCCGTTTCAGTTCATTTTAGACAGCTTTTTCGGGCGATTTGTTGCATTTCCAATCAATTGTATATCTTTGCACTCCCTTTCGCAGGCCATTCCTGCCGATTGGCTATTGATTAGATGGAATCAACTACCCATACCAAGGAGAAACTCTCCACCGTGAAATTCGCTACCCCCGATCCCAACGATTTCGATTGGGACACCGCAGGTAAGGCGATGGACAATTACAAAAGTGAAGACCGTGCACGCCTCGAAGCGTTGTACGATCAGAAGCTGAACCAGGTG
>JAULUX010000131.1:0-1001 GCA_032111385.1 Bacteroidia bacterium | reverse complement strand
CACTGTCATCAGCCTGACCAGCAAGGAAGCCGTGATCAACATCGGCTACAAAAGCGATGGTCTGGTTCCGCTTGCAGAATTCCGCCACATGCCCGACCTGAAAGTCGGCGATGAGGTGGAAGTGTACGTGGAAACCGCTGAGGACAAAAATGGACAGTTGTTGCTTTCTCACAAGAAGGCGCGCGCCATGAAGTCTTGGGACCGCGTGAATGCCGCACTCGAAAAAGACGAGGTGGTCACAGGATTCGTGAAGTGCCGCACGAAAGGCGGACTCATCGTGGATGTTTTCGGCATCGAGGCCTTCCTGCCCGGATCACAGATCGATGTGAAGCCGATCCGCGATTACGACATCTATGTTGGAAAAACCATGGAATTCAAGGTGGTCAAGATCAACCAGGAATTCAA
This sequence comes from Bacteroidia bacterium, assembly GCA_032111385.1. Classification (GTDB taxonomy): domain Bacteria; phylum Bacteroidota; class Bacteroidia; order AKYH767-A; family OLB10; genus JAJTFW01. Next base: position 596 of record JAULUX010000131.1, on the reverse strand, counting down.
AAACGTGGTGGTATCCCACAAGATCCTTATCGAAAACGAGCTCGAGAAGCAGAAGCTCGAGATCATGTCCAAGCTCGAAAAGGGACAGGTACTGCAAGGTACAGTCAAGAACATCACTTCCTATGGGGTCTTTATGGATCTCGGCGGTGTCGATGGCCTTCTCCATATCACCGATATCAGCTGGGGACGTATCAGTCACCCCGAAGAGGTGCTCAAGCTCGACCAGCAGGTCAATGTGGTTATCCTCGATTTCGACGAAGAGAAGAAGCGTATCGCCCTGGGTCTGAAGCAGCTTACGCCTCAGCCTTGGGAGTCGCTCGACCAGAACCTGAATGCCGGCGACAAGATCAAAGGAAAGGTGGTCGTATTGACCGATTATGGTGCTTTCGTAGAGATCATCCCCGGTGTGGAAGGTCTGATTCACGTTTCCGAAATGAGCTGGTCACAGCATTTGCGCAGTCCTCAGGACTTCCTGAAGGTCGGCGACGAAGTGGAAACCGTAATCCTGAGCATCGATCGCAACGAGCACAAAATGTCGCTCGGCCTCAAGCAGCTTACTCCTGATCCCTGGGGAGCTATCCTCACCAAGTATCCGG
>JAULUX010000130.1:0-4916 GCA_032111385.1 Bacteroidia bacterium | reverse complement strand
TAAGTGCTGTTCAGGCTCAAGGGGTGGCTGAATATGCACGAATCGACAGAAGATGCTTGCGTCAGTAAGGTGGGGAGAACTCCGCTGCCCGGTATGCCATGCCAGATTTTAATGGTTGAAACATTTTCATTGTCGGGATCGGTCATTTCAACCCTGATCCGGGCCTCGTCGTTTCCGTTGCAGATACTGCCCATGGTGTTTCCACCGACAGTGAATGAAAGCCTTGCGTTCCAATCGTCGGATGAATAGAACCTACGGTTCCGGAATGCCCGCATGAGAGCTAAGCTTGTTGTGTCTTCTGTCAGGACAACAGTTCGTCCCTGGTGCGCTCTTCCGAAGTTGATGTAGTGGTTGTCGTGGTCGAAGCCGGGAGCGACATGATAGCCTTTTCGCAGGAGGTCCTGGAACCTGTCGGCGTAATCGCCAAATGGTGGATCACTGTATGTGGTGTCGGTTGAGAATGCGGGTCCGCTACGGATGGCGACGCCGACAATGGCCGAATCCCAGGTGGCGTTATACGGACGGGCGAGGATGTTGCCGAAGTCGCCCGCATCCATGTGTGCCAGGTAAGCGAAAGCGCTTTCTCCGCGGGCAGCCACTTTGTTGAAAAGGCCGATGTAATCCGATTGGGCATTGTAGATGTCGTAGTTGCCGTTCTGCCAGCCGATCAGACTGTCGATTCCGTAAATCAAAACATGTCCACCCGTACTGATCACCCCCCATTCCATACCGTAAAGCGCAAGGAATTCCCCCTCTTCATTGCTGGTGTCGGCTTCGGTCACGCCTTTGTGGTAATCCGGTCGGCTCATGCCGCCCCCGCTATGGTTGTGGTCTGAAATTCCCCAGAAGGTCGCTTGAGGAGTTCGCGTTTTGACGTACCTGTAACACGCAGCCGCAGTCGGATAAGCCGGGTCGTTGGCGGCATTGCCGTCAGAGTAAGCAGAATGGGAATGCAATGATCCGTACAGATAGGTGTATTGCCCATTCGACACTAACGGGCTCATCAAAAGAATCCACACCTGTATTACGATAACTGGTAGGGACAGGAGCGGAAATGATCGGGTGATTTTTCGAAGGCTCATTTTAGCCGGAGTGCAAACAATCTCAAGTAATCTGGCGGGCTAAATTAGGTCGAAACAGCGGGGAATGCCCCCGATTGATGCAGGTTCGCCAAGATTTATTGACTTGGTACCTATTTTGCCGTAACTTGGAACATGATCATGACATACCGGATTTTCTTTCGGCTGGGATTGGTTTTGATCCTGTTCCTCCTTTCTGGAGCCTTTAGCCACTCGGAGGCACAGGCGGGACTTCGCAAGTCGGAAATCATCGGTTTTCTGGAGGACTCCCTGATCCGGGTGAAATTCAGCGCCGATTCTTCTCGGCGTGCGATGGCAACAGTTTTGAACCAGCGGGATGTTCTCAAGGAAGAAAACCGCAAGCTGCGCGACGAGAACAGGCAGCTGGTTTTCAAGCTTCAGGATGCTGACAGCAAAGCCCGCTACCTGGAGCAAACCAATTCGATGTTTGTGTTGTACACCGGAATCGCGGCCGTGGTATTCCTGTTTACCCTTTTGTTCATTGTGGTCCGAAAGCTTACTAACCGGTCGAAAGTCACAAAAGCTCCCGAGCCTGACCGGGATGTCGACCGTAGGTTCGAGCGCCTCAATGCATTAGGGAATCTCCGGGAGCGCGGATTGCTGACCGATCAGGAGGTGGAGGAGCAGAAGCGTATTTTGATGGGCGGGAATCAGTAGAATTGAACAATTGGAGTAGAGGTTTGTTGTCTGGGGTGTGTCCTCAAGCCTTACATTTACCTCGTTTTGAATCCGAAAAAAGCCATAGTCATCGGTGCAGGTATCGCTGGTCTCGCGACTTCGCTGCGCCTTCGGCACAAAGGATACGAAGTAAGTGTCTTTGAATCCAATCCCTATGCCGGCGGGAAATTGCATGCATTCACAAGAAATGGATACCGTTTCGATGCGGGTCCGTCACTATTCACCATGCCGGGGCTTGTGGATGAGTTGTTCCGGTTGTTTTCCGAAGACCCCACTGCGTTTTTCCCTTACATCCGGAAAGAGTCGGTATGCAATTATTTCTGGGATGATGGCTCCCGCTTCACTGTTCCCGCCGATCTGGAACAGTTCATCGTCAATGCTGCCTGGGAATTTGGTGAACCTGAAATAAACCTGCGCAGATACCTGAAAGACAGCAAGCGCAAATACGACGTGGCCGGTGGGATTTTTCTCGAAAAATCCCTGCACAAGTTCGCTACCTACCTGAGCCCGGAAATATTCAATGCCCTGTTGCACATGCCTTGGCTCGACACCGGGACAACACTTGATGCAGTCAATCGGAGTTCCTTCAAGAATCCCCGACTCGTTCAACTTTTTAACCGGTATGCCACCTACAACGGATCCTCGCCTTACCGTACACCGGGTATCATGTCCATGATTCCGCATCTCGAGATGCATCACGGCACTTTTCTGCCCAAGGAAGGTATGCATGCCATTTCGCAGTCGTTGTACAACCTCGCGGTCCGACAGGGGATTTCGTTTCATTTGGGAGAAGGCGTTGAACGTATACTTGTGGAAAAGGGCGTTTCGCAAGGCGTTCGAACAGGCACCGGTGATTACGACGCAGATGTCGTCGTCTCCAACATGGACGTCTATCCTACGTATCGCAAATTACTTCCGGATCAGCCTCAACCCGAGGCCGTACTCGCCCGCGAACGGTCGGGGTCGGCCCTGATTTTTTACTGGGGCATCAACCGCGAATTCCCTGAACTCGATCTGCACAACATCTTCTTCAGTGAAGATTACAAGGCTGAATTCAAACACCAGTTCGAGCTCGGGTCTTTCGCCGATGACCTCACGGTGTATGTGAATATCACGTCGAAGGATATCCCCGGAGATGCTCCTCCCGGAGGTGAGAATTGGTTCGTCATGGTCAATGCCCCGGCCGATACGGGTCAGGACTGGGCCGGACTCACTTTACTGGTGCGTGAGCGAATCCTCCGTAAGTTGAGCAGCGCCCTTCGAACAGAAATCGGCAACCACATTGTCACCGAGGAGGTGCTTGATCCTCCTGCCATCGCCTCTCGTACATCCTCCCACATGGGTTCATTGTATGGTACGAGTTCCAATTCTCGCTTTGCTGCATTTTTAAGGCATCCCAATTTCACAGGTCGGATCAGCAACCTTTACTTTTGCGGTGGTTCGGTTCATCCAGGTGGGGGAATACCGTTGTGTCTGCTCTCCGCCAAGATTGTTTCCGGACTCGTGCCCTCTGTATCATGAACAGTCAATTCATTACCGCCGGCTGGCGTGCGTTTTCGGTAAAGCACGTTTTTGCGATTTCCGTTTTCCTCCTTTGGCTGACCCACGTATCTGCCTTGATCGGAATATCGATAGGTCATCTGGATTGGTTCATCCCCAAAACCCCGTTGAATCTGTTGCTGGCCGCATTACTGCTGGTGATCAATTTTCCGGTGAATACTCCAAAGAGTGGGATTGCCCTGATGCTTTTTACGGGCATCGGATATGGTGCAGAGTGGATCGGAGTGAATACCGGTCTTTTGTTCGGCACATATGCTTATGGCGATAATCTGGGTGTTAAAATCGGTGGCGTTCCGCTACTTATCGGTCTCAACTGGGCTCTGCTTGCCTTCGCCGCATTGGCATTGTTTAACCACTTGAATCTTCCTCATTGGTTGAAACCCGTGTTGGGGGCTTTGTTGATGGTGACGTTGGACTTCTTCATGGAAACTTCTGCGCCGGTGTTCGATTTCTGGTCCTTTGCGAATAATGCGGTTCCCCTATGGAATTATACGTGCTGGTTCATGTTGTCGTGGCTGATGCTGGTGATCGGTCAGCGTATGCGGATCCATGGCGATCGTCGTTTCTCACTTCAATTCTACCTGGTAAATTTCACTTTCTTCGGCTGGTTTCATGCATTCCCTCCGTTGTGATTATGCCATCATCGGCACCGGCTGTGCCGGGTATCAGCTTGCCTTGCGCATGGCTGAGGATGAGTTTTTCAGCAACAAGAAGATCCTCCTGATCGAACCGGATGAGAAGCAAGGCAACGACCGCACATGGTCGTACTGGGAGGAAGGTCAAGGCAGATGGGATCATCTCGTTTGGAAGAGCTGGTCAGCTGCTGAAGTGCATGCAGAGGGCTTCGATGCCTTGATTCCCCTCGCTCCTTACCGATACAAGTCCATTCGTTCTGCTGACTTCTATCGTCATGCCCAGGCGAAATTGAGGTCTTCCGGTCGTTTTCATTTCGTCAGGGATACGGTGGAAACCGTTATCGGATCCGATGCAGATGTATTGATACAGACCCGTGCAGGTGATACTTATATCGCGAATACGGCCTTCGATAGCAGGATCGATCCGGCTTTCTTCGGCGAACAACCCGGATACAGCAAGGTGTGGCAGCATTTTCTCGGATGGGAAGTGGAATCGGACAGTGATGTATTCGATCCGGAGAATTTCACAATGATGGATTTCCGGTTGCGATACAAGGATACCTGCAGTTTCATGTATATACTGCCCCAGGATGAACGATGTGCTTTGGTCGAGTTCACCTTCTTTTCTCCGGACCTTGTGGACCGATCCGTTTACGAGCAGATGCTCAAAGAATACCTGATGAAGTATTTTCCCGGAGCCATATTCAGAAGAACAGGGGAGGAGTTCGGTGTCATTCCGATGAGCGACTATCCTTTCCACAAGCATGGCAGTGAAAACATCATCAAGATCGGAACCGCAGGCTCATGGGCTAAGCCTGCTACCGGCTATTCGTTCAAAAATACGGAGCGGTGCATCGACCGCTTGATCGATAACCTGCACCTTGGAGTTCACTCGGCACAAGGCCTGATTTCAAAAAAGCACCGCATCTACGACACACTGTTC
>JAULUX010000129.1:189-4509 GCA_032111385.1 Bacteroidia bacterium | reverse complement strand
CCTGCCGGGGGCGGCTCACGATCAAATGATGCCTTTAACAACCAAATGCACAAATCCAACGAACTACAAAGCCATCATTTGCTCGTGAGCACATAATGAACTCTGACACAGTTTATGCAACACACCCTAGTGTTACATCCCAAGTCTACGAGCTACATAACTGATCCAATACTATCTTTCTTATACTGGGAATCTGTATTTATTTAATAACGACACCAACCCAAAAACGGTCAACGTTTTTTAGGCATGGACACAACTTTACAACATACAACCTACAACGTACAACATATAACAACTGTTAAAAAAACGCCCGCACCTGAGCTGTACCGGTATGGATGATGCGGGTTCCGGCCGGTCGGCGACCTTCGTAGTTGATGCCGAGCTGGAGGCTGTTTCCGAGGTTGCGCTGGAAGCTGAATCCCCAGGTGTAATTGATGCCTGCTTTCAGGCCCTCGAGCATTTCAAAGGCCAACGGGGTATTGGCGTCGGCGTTATAGACCATTTCTACGCGGTTGAACCTGGCACTTAGCAACCCCTTCCTGACAGAGTTGTAACGGGCCTCCACGCCAAGGTCGTGGATGACGGCTTCCTCCGGTACGGACTCGGCCATGCCGTTTTCCTTGTGCTTGTACCTGTAGGATCCCGTCACCCTGTAGGTGCTTCCCGACTGGTAATTGATGCGGGTATCGCTTTCAACATAGTCGATGCTGAAATTGCGTGAGGCGAAACTTTCGGCGGCACTGGCTTTCACTCCTTTATCCACCTTCTGTTGCAGCGCCAGCCATTGCACGATGTTCCACCGGAGGGTGGTGCTGTAGGATCCATTGGAACGGGTCTCCAATCCACTGGCCAGGGCCTGACGTACGCGTTGCTGCTGCACGCTGATGTCGGCGGCGAACACGGAACTTGACCTGTCAAAGAAAAGGCTGTGCCTTGCATTGGTCTGAGCCGTCAGCAGGGTGGAGTCGGGTTGAGCACCCGGAAAGGGATTCCAGTCATTGAGTTTGCCCCGGCCTGTGAAACGGTTGTCGTACCTGAAATTGGATAATAGGCTGAACCGCGACCACAAAGGTCTTCTGCCCTGCTTGACCAGCAGTGCGGGATTGAGCTGCACCACCGCATTGAACTGATTGAAGAACACCTTCACATACTGGTCGGTGTTGCTGAAGATTCGGATGTAATCGGCCTGGTCGCTGAATGCAGCCACCTCGAATTCGCTTAATTGCGGGACTCCGTCACCGTTATAATCGTTCCAGGTGTAGTTGCCGGTGCCGGGAGCCACCTGCACATACGAGTAGAGTCGCCGGGGTTCCCTTCCGGTCCCGCCCTCGTAGAAACTGTTCACGGAGAGAAATCCTTTCCCCGCCTGCAAACTGTAATCGATGCGTCCTGTTGCGCTTTCCTCGGGCCGGACGGTAGTGAGGGCCGTATCGATCACTTTCAAATTGCGGTACGATGCCAGCACGTTGACCTTTTGCCGGGGGTTCCGGTTCCAGCCGATGCCTGCACTGGCCATATCGGCCACCGTGGCTTTGATGAATTCGTTGTTGCGCAAGCCATCATCGGTGCGCCGGCTCAACGACCATTTGATGGGAATACCCACCGTATCGGGACGGGTCATGAACACCTCGGCGATGCGGAAATGAAAAGATGCGACCGATAGCGAATCGACGGCTCCTCCACGGATTTCGTTCCGTTCCTGCTCGTATCTCAAACCGGGGATCCACGTGCCGATGGTTTTGCGCACCTCATCACGGTGACGCAGAAACGAAGTCTGCCCTCCATCCTGACGTGTGTTTAGCCAGCTCCCGTCCGAAGTGAAGAACCAGGTCTTGTGTTGATAACGTCCACCGAAGACCTGCATCAATCCGTTGTAATCATCTCCGCGCAGCAGGGACCGCAATCCGTATCGAAACTCCCCTTTCAATGCATGCTGTAACGAAACCTGCGCATTGGTGAGCCACTCCCTGTCGAATGCCTGCAAGCCGGTGGTGTTCCAATCGCGCGCAAACTCCACGGAACGGTAAATCTCCACCGGCCGGAAGTCGGCATCGTTCAACTCGGTCTGTACTGCGGTCTGCAGGTTCCAGCCTTCGGGTTTATCTTTCCGCAGCGGCTGACGGTGATCGAAGGTCAAACGGGCAGCATATCCGTCATCGTTGGATTCGTCCTTGTCCGAGAACCGGTTGAGGTCGTCCTTGCTGGCAGCCAGCTCCACCCCAAGCTTCGTTTGAGGACGCAGGTTGATGCGGAAATATCCGGTGGCCATCTGCCGCTGCTTGGGCGCGATCAATTGTACTTTCGGCTCGTGGCTGCCCTGCGGGATTCCGTTCAACGGCGCCACCCATTGGTAAACACGACCGTTTGCGATGTCATCCAACGGAATGTAATTCCCGTTCCCGTTGCCCACGTTGCTGAATGCGACCCGGTAGAAGGCACTGTCGGGAGATATGGAGTACACATAGATTCCGTTGTACTGTTGCACCCCGACTGCCGTATCGCGTCGTGCGTAAAGGATCTCATTCGCATTGAAGGCCACACTGTCACCACTTTGGGTGAAAGCCAGCAGTGGATCGTCTCCGGCATTGGCCAATACCGCCTTGTCCTCCGCATCGAGCGTCTGCTGCAAGGGCTGGTTCTTGCTGTCCTGCTCGCTATATACGTTCACGCCGGCCTGTATCTTGTCGGTGGAGTACGATGTATATCCGGTGGTAAGTGTCCGTGCGTAGTTCCGGTCGGCGTACTGGAACTCCACGGTGATACGCAGGTCCTTGTTGATGAGCCTGCGCGTAGTGAAAGTGATCTCGGCCGTGTTGTAATCGATCACGTAATCGCGGTCCTGCCCGCGCTCGAGCAGGATGCCGTCGATGAAAACCCGCTCGGAATTGGACATGATCACGATGAACGACTCGTTATCGGCACCACGCAAACGATAGGGCCCTTGCGTGGATTCAAGTCCGTTGAACACCATGCGGTTGAATTTACCACGCGATACGGCGGCGCCGATCCCGCCGGAGAGGGTATAGGCTGATTTTCCGACAGGCTCGAAGCGGCGGGTGTAGGAATAGAGCCCTCCCTGCGCTTTCTTGAAATACCGCAGGAAGTAGCCGTCCGGATTCCGCACATCGTAATCGCCGGCGATGAGTTTATGGTTTTCGTCGTTCAGCTGGATGAACACCCGGTCGAATTCCTGAAGCTGCTGGGTATTCCCCTCGGGTTGTACAGGGATGTTTTCGTCGGTGATGGCTGCCAGAAGCTCGAGGTTGCCACCGATTTTCCCGGCCAGTTGCAGGTTCAGGCTGGAGTTCAGGACGGCATCCTGGTTGTTTCCGATGGTGAGTCCGCGGGAAATGGAACCCGAACGGGTCAGTCCTTCCAGTCCGAAGAGCGAAGTATTTTTTTCGGAGGGACGCTCCGTCAGATACACCCGGTCGGGAAGACCCGTCGCAAGTGAATCGCGCATTCGCCTGTCACGCAAAAAACGAGGAGCTGCAAAAAGAAAAGGATAAACACGGTAGCTTACTTCAAGGGTATCGCCTGCCTCCACGCCTTGCAACAGTTCAGAACGTAATCGCAAACGGCCCCAGGCCGCATCCAGCACGAAAGCACTATCGGGCAACACCTCTCCCCTAGTGGTTCGAAGTACGACACTACCCGGGATGATGCTCAGTGTATCGATAGCGAGTAAGAGCGAATCGGGCTGAAAAGCGAACCGACGTAAGCGTTGGTTATCCAATTCCTGTCCGGCAACAGCTTGCGTCAGAAGCAGGAGCACTACTGCAACGGTAAACGACCGGAAAGATGCCTGTGCCACGTGAGCTTAAAAATACGGGGAAAATGATGATTTGATACTGTGGGGATTTGGGGATGGTGTGAAAAGGGTGGCCGACCCTGAAGGGGTCGAATATTTGTAACCGGCGTACTGTTTTTTGTTCCCGACCCTGAAGGGGTCGAACAACGAGGATAAAATCAGACTAGCCCAACCCTCTGTTCTGCATCTCACCATTCCACTTCCAGCAAAACGGGACAATGGTCCGAGTGTTTCGCTTCGGGAAGGATCACGCAGCGTTTCAACTGCTTCTCGAGGTTGTTGGTGGCCAGCAAGTAATCGATGCGCCAGCCCAGATTCCTGGCACGCGCGTTGGCACGAAAGGTCCACCAGGTGTAGTGATGCGGCTCAGCATTGAAAAAGCGGAAAGTGTCGATGAAGCCCCCTTGCAGGAACTGTTCCATCCATTCGCGTTCCTCGGGTAAAAAGCCGGAGGATTTGACATTGCTCACCGGGTTGTGAATATCGATGGCACGATGACAGATATTGAC
>JAULUX010000129.1:0-179 GCA_032111385.1 Bacteroidia bacterium | reverse complement strand
GTCATCGCCGCTCGACCCCGAAGGAATGTAAACGCTCATGACCGATACCTTTCCAAAATCCGCACGGATGATTCGTCCTTCTGCGTCGATATCCGGATTTCCGGAACCCACCTCGACATGATCAGGCTCCTCCTTGCTAAAAAGGGCAACTCCACTGTATCCTTTTTTCTGGGCCGGAT
>JAULUX010000128.1:0-2467 GCA_032111385.1 Bacteroidia bacterium | reverse complement strand
TAAAATATGCTGTGACATCGCTGAATTTGGTAATGAGTCATCCCATTTTCAAATTTTCAAATTATCAAATTATCAAATTGACTCAATTGAGTGATCAAAACCGTTGTCCAATACTTCCAATTTGCAGCGGAATTAAATTCCGCGCCACAAACTAGTAATTACATATTCCTCCTGTATTGTCCGCCCACCTCAAACAGGGCCTGGGTGATCTGACCCAGCGAGCAATACTTGGTCACCTCCATGATGGAATCGAACATGTTTTCGTTTCGGATGGCGGTGAGTTGAAGGTCGCGTAACAGCTGATGAGATTGAGAGGCGTGACGAGCATGCAGGTTTTGCAACATGCTGATCTGATACTCCTTTTCTTCGGTGGTGGCACGAATAACTTCTTTGGGAAGTACCGTTGGGGAACCTTTACTGCTGAGGAAAGTATTGACACCGATGATGGGATACTCTCCGGTGTGTTTCAAAGTCTCGTAATAGAGGGATTCTTCCTGGATCTTGCCACGCTGGTACATGGTTTCCATGGCGCCGAGTACTCCCCCTCGTTCGGTGATGCGGTCGAATTCAGTCAGTACGGCTTCTTCGACAAGGTTGGTGAGTTCGTCGATGATGAAAGAGCCCTGCAGGGGATTCTCATTCTTCGCCAGGCCCAATTCGCGGTTGATGATGAGCTGGATGGCCATGGCACGACGTACACTTTCCTCGGTAGGCGTAGTGATGGCTTCGTCGTAAGCGTTGGTGTGCAGACTGTTGCAGTTGTCATAAATGGCATACAAAGCCTGCAAAGTGGTGCGGATATCGTTGAAATCGATCTCCTGGGCGTGCAATGAACGTCCGCTGGTCTGGATGTGGTACTTGAGCATCTGACTGCGCTCGTTGGCTCCGTACTTCAGCTTCATCGCTTTGGCCCACAAACGGCGGGCGACACGACCGATCACTGAGTACTCGGGATCAATTCCGTTACTGAAGAAGAAGCTCAGGTTCGGAGCGAAGGCGTCGATATCCATGCCGCGGCTGGCGTAATACTCGACGTAGGTAAAACCATTGGCCAGGGTGAAGGCCAGCTGGGTGATGGGATTCGCTCCGGCCTCGGCGATATGATAACCCGAGATAGATACCGAATAGAAATTGCGGATACGATTGCGGATGAAATAATCCTGCATGTCGCCCATCAAACGCAGTGCGAACTCGGTGCTGAAGATGCAGGTGTTCTGCGCCTGGTCCTCCTTGAGGATATCGGCCTGAACGGTACCGCGTACCTGTGATAGGGTGTCGGCTTTGATCTTCTCGTAAACGTCTTGGGGAAGAACGCGGTCGCCGGTAACGCCCAAAAGCATCAATCCCAATCCGTCGTTGCCTTCCGGCAAGGCGCCGTTGTAACGGGGAGCCTCGCCGCTTTCCTGCTTGCGGATCTCAGCGATTTTCTTCTCCACTTCTGACTGCAGACCTTCTTTCCGGATGTACAGTTCACACTGCTGGTCGATAGCGGCATTCATGAAGAAGCCGGTGAGCATGGCCGCAGGACCATTGATGGTCATGCTGACCGAGGTCTTGGGATTGGCCAGGTTGAATCCGCTGTACAATTTTTTGGCATCGTCGAGGCAGCAAATGCTCACACCCGAGTTGCCGATCTTACCGTAGATGTCGGGGCGGTAGTCAGGGTCGTTGCCGTACAGGGTCACCGAATCGAAGGCCGTACTGAGACGGTGGGCTGGCATGCCCAGACTCACGTAATGGAAGCGGCGGTTGGTACGTTCGGGTCCGCCTTCACCGGCGAACATCCGGGTAGGATCTTCGCCTTCGCGCTTGAAGGGGAACACGCCGGCGGTATATGGGAATTCCCCGGGAAAATTCTCCTGAAGAAGCCAGTTCAGTTGCTCACCCCAGGCTTCGTAGTTCGGAACCGAAACCTTGGGGATTTTGGAGTGGGAGAGGGTCTCGGTCCAGGTCTTGATGCGGAGCTCCTTGTCGCGCACCTTGAAAATGTACTCGTCACTCTTGTACTGTCGGACTTTATCGGGGAACTGCTGAAGCAGTTTCTTGTTCTGTCCGTCGAGTCGAAGTTCCCATTCGGCGTAGGCGGAGCGCAGGGTCTGAACTGCTTGTTCTTTTCCGTCAACGTCAGTTCCATCCAGCGCCTCGATGGCCTTGTTGATGCCGAATAGCTTCTGAGCAACAACAGCCTGCTCTTTCGACCACTGGTCGTACTTGCGGTTGTTTTCGGCGATCTCGCTCAGGTAACGGGTGCGGTGAGGAGGGATGATGTAGATCTTCTCGCTCATCTCATCGCTGGCATTCAATCCGGATTGCAGCGGAGCACCGGTTTTCTCCGAAAGCTTGTTCATGATGCTCCGGTAAAGCCTGTTCATGCCCGGATCGTTGAACTGGGAAGCGATGGTGCCGTAAACCGGCAAGCTTTCATCGTCGGCATCCCAAAGCTGGTGATTGCGTTTGTATTGTTTCT
>JAULUX010000127.1:0-8107 GCA_032111385.1 Bacteroidia bacterium | reverse complement strand
AATGAATACAAACCGGTCATCCACCGGCACGTTAGGAAGCGCATCCGCATCCTGGTCGAAGGCAAACAGGCGACCTGTGGTCAGCCGCTCGAGGATGGCGCCCGAATGTCCTCCACCACCGAAAGTGACGTCTACATAGGTACCATCGGGACGGATACAGAGACCATCGATTGATTCATTCAGAAGCACTGGCTTATGATACACTACCATCCCCTCCTCCCATGTTGAGTTTACCCATGACTTCCTCGGCCAATGCTGAGAAATCTTTCGGCTCCTCGTTGATCAATTGATTGTACCGCTCAACCGACCAGATCTCGATCTTGTTCGACCATCCGTATAAAACTGCCTCTTTTTCAATTCCGGCGTATTCCATCAGTCGCTTGGGAATCAGAAGACGACCGGCTGCATCGAGCTCCAGTTCAGTTGCTCCGCGGAAAAAGTATCGGGCAAATTCCCTGTTTTTCGCCACGAACATATTCAGGCTGTTGATTGCAGAGCTGATTCGCTTCCACTCGTCCATGGGAAAAAGGGCGAGGCAGTTTTCGAAACCGCGGTTCACCATGAACTTTTCTCCGGCCTCCGGAGAAACCTGACGACGAAGCCCGGAAGGAAGACTGAGCCTTCCTTTCGCATCGAGCTTGCATTCGAATTCTCCGTGGAACTGGGACATGGTTGCTGCCGCCGGCTATGATCGCCTGAGCGGAGGCTAAAGTAGTCGAAATTTTACCACTTTATCCCACTTTCTCCCACTTTGTTAAAAACTTTTACGGGCCTTGCGAATTCGTAAAATGAAATGACAATAAACCATCTGACCTGACTTTCAGATCTGATACATTTCCAAAGGACGCGAACATTATTTCAATAAATAATTAAATCATAGCCATTTATGAACATGATTCGGTTGAAAATTCCGTTGCCCGACGGTAAGCAGTAGCCCAGGAGGTGATCCGGATTGAACCAAGCAATCGGTCTGAATTCAATTCCGGAAACGAAATCAGATAGGTGTTAACACTTAATATAAACAACTATTTGATTATTAATGTTTTATTGAAAAAAAGAAATACACTTTCTCCCACTTCACTGAAATAGTCAATCGGGGAGAATACACGGATTTGATTCAATACGAAAAGCTATTTTGGCAAAGTGCAATCCACAATGGAAAATCAATCCGGGACTGAAAAGAAATTCATAGATATCGAGGAGGTCATTCGATCCAAGAATCCTGCATTATTGAATTGGATTCCCCGGATTGCTTTACGTTACATCAAACGCATCCTTCATCAGGAGCACGTAAACGACTTCATTCGTCGCCATGGCGATAAAACCTCTTTTGCGTTCGTGGATGAGATCATCAAAGAATTCGGTGCAGCGGTCAGTTTTGAAGGCCTCGAACATCTACCCCCAAGCGGCGGATGCATTATAGCGGCCAATCATCCCATCGGCGGACTGGATGCAATGGCGCTGATCCAGGTAGTAGCAAACAGGAGAACCGACCAACAATTCATAGTCAACGACGTACTGCTGAACATCACCAACCTACAGGATCTTTTCATCGGGGTGAACAAGCATGGAAAAAATCCGACAGAAGCCCTTGAACGGTTAGACATGGCCTATGCCGGTAGTGGAGCGGTTCTGATTTTTCCGGCAGGTCTCGTCTCACGAAAGCAAAAATCAGGAATCAGGGACCTGACCTGGAAGAAGAGCTTCATTACCAAAGCACGTAAATTCAAACGTGACATCGTCCCCGTACACATCAGTGGAAGGAATTCGGATTTTTTCTATAACCTTGCGCGGTGGAGAAGCAGGCTGGGAATACAGGCCAATATCGAAATGTTCTACCTGATGGACGAGATGTATCACCAGATGGGAAAAAACATCCATCTGCGTTTCGGTGAGCCGATACCCTACTCCGTATTCACCACTTATAAAAAAGACCACGAGTGGGCCGAAGCCTTGAAGGACCACGTTTACCGGCTGGGCGATGGTCCGGCCCGATTCCAACCCAGTCCCCGATGAGACCAGTCATACCGCAGATACCTCTTGAAATCCTGGAAAAGGAGTTGAATCAAGACCGGTTCGTACGCGATACCAATAACGGCGGGAACGAGCTTTATGTTGTAAACTGGCACAATGCACCGAACGTTGTCCGCGAAATCGGAAGGCTGCGCGAGATCACTTTCAGGGAAGCGGGCGGCGGAACCGGCCTTGACTGCGACCTCGACGAATTCGATACGGCAGAAACATGTTACGAGCAACTCATTGCCTGGAATCCGGTTGAAAAGGAAATCATGGGCGGGTACAGATACATTCGTTGTGCCGATGCAGATAGAGACAGTCATGGCAATTACGCCCTCGCTACGGCTGAACTTTTCACCTTTTCCGAAAAGTTCATCCAGGAATTCCTCCCTTACACCATCGAGCTGGGAAGATCGTTCGTACAACCCAAGTACCAGCCAAGACCGGAGAACAGGAAGGGGTTGTTCACCCTGGACAACCTTTGGGATGGGTTGGGAGCCATTCATGTGGATCAACCAGACATCCGCTATTTTTTCGGCAAAGTGACCATGTACAGGCACTTCAACGCCGAAGCCCGGGACCTGATCCTGCATTTCATGCAACATTATTTTCCCGACCGGGAGAAGCTGGTTAACCCGGTACATCCTCTTCCAATCCTGCATGACATGCTTGCCTTTGAGCAAGAGCTCGACAACCTTCCTTACAAGGAGGGGCATCGATTGCTGAACCAACGCGTGAGAAACCTTGGGGAGAACATCCCTCCTCTTGTGAATGCCTATATGAACCTGAGCGCCACAATGCGGACGTTCGGCACGTCTTTGAATCCGCACTTCGGCGACGTGGAAGAAACGGGAATCCTTGTCACCCTGGAGGACATTTACCCTTCAAAAACAGAGCGGCACGTCAATTCGTACTCAAAAAAAGCAGATTGAGAAAGTGCGGCAATTCTCAATCGCCGTGAACACTGTTCTTTAGTGCTCCAGCCACATAGGTGAGCAGTTCGTCTTTTCCGGTTCCTTTCTCAGCGGAAGTGATGAAAAAAGGAGGTGTCTCCTCCCAGAATTGAAGCATCGCTTCCCTGAACTTCCCTATATTATCTTCCAGAACAACTTTCCCGATCTTGTCGCATTTGGTAAAAACCACTGACAACGGAATTCCCCGCTCCCCAAGGCGATTGATGAATGTCAGGTCGCTCTCCTGGGGAGGGATACGGGAATCGACGAGAACGAAAACATTCATCAGGTTCTCTCTGGTCAGGATGTATTTTTCAAGGGTCTTCTGCCATTCGGTTCGCATAGACCGGGCCACCTTGGCGTATCCGTAGCCCGGAAGATCCACGAGATACCAGTTCTTGTCGATCAGGTAGTGGTTGATGGTTTGCGTCTTACCGGGGTTCGAGGATGTATGGGCCAACTCCTTTTGGCCGACAAGCATGTTGATCAGCGAGGATTTACCCACATTCGATCGGCCGATAAAAGCGAACTCCGGCAGTTCGGGCGATGGCAGTTGCTCAACCTTGGCTGAACTTTTGACGAACGTAGCTGACCGGATACCAGCAGCCTTCTTCATTTGAGCACCTTTTTTTCCTTACCGAAATGACGGGCGAAGTTTCGGATCTCAACGGCCATGGATTTGTCTCCGGTTGAACGCTCGTAGGTATCGGCCATGCCCGCCATCGTTTCGTACATAAAAAACGCCATCTCCTCCACTGTCATCTCGTGCGTCCAGAGGTCGATCCTCATCGTACTCTTTTCTGCAGGGTCCCAAACGGAAAACATCAGCGCCCTGGCGGGTTTATCCGCTTCGAGTCCGGCATCCTCGGCATGCCATTGCAGTCCAACCGGCTCCTTTTGGGTGTTGAGGTCGACAGAAATTCGAATTTCAGAACGACGTGCAGGCTTGGGATCGATACTCATGGCGATAAATGATGATGGGCGCCCAAAAGTAACCAAACCCCTGCAACCACACGGCCGGAACAGCCTTTTTAGCTGCTGAAATGACTACTTTCGCAAAAGCATGCGCCTTTCCATTTCCCTCAGGAAAATCATTCCCTTGCTCCTCCTTTCGCTGGTTTGGACCCAAGAGCTGACGGCACAATTCACCCGGGGAGTTCAGATGAATTTCGGAAAGAACAGGGTACAATACAATGATTTCCTCTGGACATTCTACCGCTTCAAGAATTTCGACACTTACTATTACCTCGGGGGACAGGAACTGGCTGTATATGCCGGCAGGACTGCTGATACAGAGATCGAAGAACTGGAAAAGCTTTTCGACTACCGTATCAACGGCCGATTTCAGCTGATCATCTACAACCGCCTTTCGGACCTGAAGCAAACGAACATCGGGCTGGAAGGAGAAGAACAGAATACCAACACCGGAGGCCTCACGCGCATTGTCGGGAATAAAATCCTGTTGTACTTCGACGGCGACTATCGTCACTTCCGGGAGCAGATCAGGGCCGGCATGACTCAGGTCATGATCCATCAACTCATGTATGGCGGCAACATCCGGGACAGGGTTCAGAGCGCCGTGCTCCTGAATCTTCCGGACTGGTACCTGCAAGGACTTGTGCTTTATGTCTCTCAAGGATGGACCGTAGCACAAGACGATCACATGCGTGATGTCATCCAACGGAAGCGATTCAGGAACATCAATAACCTGGTAGGGGCCGACGCAGCCTTCGCAGGCGCCTCGATGTGGCATTACATCGTTGAGCGATACGGAGCGGGATCGATTTCGAATCTGCTTTACATGACGCGCATCAACAGGAACATTGAGAGCGGTTTCACTTATGTACTGGGACTCTCTTTGAAGCAGTTGGGAAATGAATGGGAATCGTACTACCTCTCCAACGCGAAGGAAGATTTGAAGGACAGGCAGGAGCCGGAAACCGAACCTGTGGTCAAGATCCAAAAAACAGGCAGACTTGTCAGTCAAGTCAGTTGTAGTCCTGATGGAAACAAGCTAGCCTGGGTAAGCAACGATCTCGGTAAATACCGGATCTGGGTTTACGATATTGCCAAAAAGAAAAAGAAAAGAATACTCAAGGGTGGGTACAAATCCGTAAAACAAGACGTTGACCTCAGCTATCCGGCACTTGCATGGCACCCGAGTGGAAAATTCCTTGCCTCGATCCGTGAACGAAAGGGAAAGCTATGGCTGGACTATTTCATGACCGACAAGCGGTACCGGAAAGAGACGAACAAGTTTTTTTACTTCGACAAAGTACTCGATTTCTCCTACTCATCCTCAGGCTCTGAGATGGTGCTTTCCGCTGTACAGAAAGGTCAATCCGACCTATTCACCTTCAGCCCGCGTACCAAGACATACACCCAACTGACCAACGACCGCTGGGATGACGCGTCTCCCCGTTTCGTTCTCGATGACCGCTATATCGTTTTCAGCTCTACAAGGACAGACGACAGCTTGAAGCCTACTCCACTACGCATGCCCGGTGCACTTCCAAGGCCGAAAACCAGTGATATTTTTCTATTTGATTTCGCAAGCAAGTCGTCAAAGCTTATCCCGATCACCCGAACACCGGGAATCAACGAAACACAACCTGTTCAGCTAGGACGCTCCCATTTCGCCTTTCTAAGTGATGAGAATGGTATTGCAAACAGATACGTTTCCTCTTTGGACAGCACAATCGCTTACATCGACACGGTCATACATTACAGATACCTGCTAACCCAGCATCCACAAACCGATTACGGCCACGGTTTACTCGAACATGACATCAACAGCCGTAATAGCCGGTATGCAGAACTTATTCGGAGCGGTAGACAATACAAAATCAGATTGGGCAAATCACCCGAGCCTGGCGATACCATAAGCGGCAAATTAAGGAACACCGTTTACAGAACACGGGTAACAGGGGTAGGTCCCCTATCTCCTGCTCCGGCCGAACGCAAGGTGACCACCATCACAATCGATGAAAGTCAGAAAAACGCACCGGTCCGGGACACCGACACCCAACATGTGACCGACAGCACAGGGAAAATCGATATCAATCACTACGTTTTTCAATCGGAATTCACCAGAAAAAAGAAGGAAGAACCCAAAGCTGTTATTCTTACTGAAAAACCAACCGCTACGCAGGCTGAAAAAGGTACCGGCGAAACTCAGTCGACATCACCTGCAGGTGCTGACAGCTCGCTCTACCAATTACCAAAACAACGCAATTACGAGATCGCGTTCAGCCCAAGTTATGTCCTGACACAATTGGACAACAACCTCCTTAACGAAACTTATCAGGCTTACACCGGCGGAGCGGTCTATTTCACCCCGGGTCTGAACGCCTTGTTCAAAATCGGTATCAACGACCTTTTCGACGATTACCGGTTCGTAGGAGGATTCCGGCTGAGTGGAAATCTCAACTCCAACGAATACTACGCCAGCTTCGAAAACCTGCGACAACGACTCGACAAGCAGGTTTCTTTTTACCGTCAGGCGCGCGAACAGTTCTCGACGTTTTCTTACCTCAAGATCCATACACACGAAGTGAAGTATAGCGTGAGGTGGCCTTTTAGTGACCTGACCTCGCTCAGAGGGATGGCCGGTTACAGGAACGATCGGATCGTGGCGCTCAGCACAGACCAGTTCAATCTGGCTTTACCAAACCAGTACGAACACCGTATGACCTCGAGGATGGAGTTCGTTTACGACAACACAATCAGCACGGGACTCAACCTATACAATGGTATCCGGTACAAGCTATTCACGGAATTATTCAAGGACATCTCTCAACAGGGTGGCTGGTTGAACGTTTGGGGAGCCGACTTCCGACACTACCTCAAGGTACACCGTCAGATCATTTGGGCGAACAGATTCGCGGCAAGCACATCGACAGGTCCGGAAAAACTCATCTACTACCTGGGGTCCACCGACAACTCATTTACCCCTACCGACAATTTCAACACCAACATACAGGTCGATCCTACGCAACGCTATTCTTTTCAGGCGCTGGCCACCAATATGCGCGGATTCATCCAGAACATCCGTAACGGAAACAGCTTCGCCCTCGTCAACAGCGAACTACGCATCCCGGTATTCCAATACCTCATCAACCGACCCATCCGCTCGGATTTCATCAGGAACTTCCAGGTGATCGGTTTCGGCGACATAGGAACAGCATGGACCGGCCCTTCACCGTACAGTAAGACAAACGCATTGTTCCGTAAGGAATATCCGGGTAATCCCATATCCATCACCGTTATCAAGGACATCGAACCGATCGTGGGCGGTTACGGATTCGGACTCCGCAGCCGTGTACTAGGTTATTTCCTTCGTGCCGACTGGGCATGGGGTGTGGATGACGGTGAAGTCCAGGACAGGATCTTCTACTTCTCTCTCGGATTGGATTTCTGAACATGGAACCTCATCACCCTGAAACATGAAGATCACTCCTGAAATCATCCGTGCCCTGGCAGAATCAAGACACACCGAGGTTGTGGGAATAAGAAGGCACTTGCACATGTACCCCGAGTTGTCCTTCTGCGAAGTGGAGACATCCGGTTATGTCGCCGATAGATTGAAAGCCTTGGGAGTTCCTTTCCGGGACCGGGTAGCAGGGACCGGAATCGTAGCCACGATCGAAGGCAAAAATCCAGGCAAGAAAGTGGTGGCGTTGCGAGCCGACATGGATGCCCTTCCCATCGAAGAGGCTGGAAATGCCACCTACAAGAGCACCAAGGCAGGAATCATGCATGCCTGCGGACACGATGCACATACGGCCAGCCTGCTGGGAGCGGCGTCCATCCTGCTTGAGATCCGTGAAGATTTTGAAGGCACTGTGAAATTGATTTTTCAGCCCGGCGAAGAAAAACTACCTGGAGGAGCTTCCATGATGATCCGTGAAGGCGCCTTGAAAAGTCCGGATGTGGATTGTATTCTTGGTCAACATGTCATGCCACAAATTCCGGCCGGAAAAGTGGGCTTCCGAAGTGGCGTTTATATGGCGAGTACCGACGAATTATACCTGAAGGTAAAGGGTAAAGGTGGACATGGGGCGATGCCTCACTTCAACACCGACCCGGTACTGATCGCATCTCACCTCATCGTAGCCATGCAGCAGATCGTCAGCCGC
>JAULUX010000126.1:24851-29637 GCA_032111385.1 Bacteroidia bacterium | reverse complement strand
GCAGAAAACTTAAAAAGGCCGCTCTGCGCTCCTATCCAATAATCACCGGTGGTTCTGTCCTCCAATATGGTTTTGACCGGCACCGGTTCGTTGCCGACGGGAAGAACAAAAGAGCTGCCTGTAGACAGATCAAACACAAGCAATTGACCTATGGTACCGATCAAAAGACGAGATCTTGTCGAATCGAAGTGTAGTGCATAGCATTGGCCTTGAACGATGCCTTTCAATAAAATACTATCGACTTTCCCTGTGGAAATTTCGATCCGGACCAACCCCTGCCCCTCGGTGCCTACATAATAATAATTGCCGACCCTTACCGCATCGTAAACACTCATCTTGACCTGGGTCATCCTTTCCAGCACCCCATCGCCCCGCTGGACATAGTTGTATTCTGTACCAAATAGCAGAACTGTTGAATCCGGCCCTTGAAGCACTTTTCGCCTTACGCGCAAGGGACCATTCACATCTAAAAGATTGTCGTCGATCCGGCTCAATCCCTTAACGGATGAAGGAAAATGAATAAGTCCCTGGTTCGTACCCAGCAACACGTCGCCGGGGGTGTCCTCCAACAGACACCTCAACTCGAGATTCTGCAAAAGGTCCAATTCGAAATGCCGGATTTGACCATTCTGGATGCTGTAGAGCGATTTACCCTGAGTGATATAGAAAGTCCGGCCCGATGGAGTGGGTTTAAAGTAGCTGACAGGAGTGAATGACCCGGGAACCGGTTCGACACGCACCAACTTCTTCAACGATTCGAAGCGGTAGGTCATATAGATCGAACTCAAATAAAGGTCATTCCCGTAGGAGACAAACCGGGAATTGAAATTGGAAGGGATGAGATCAGCCGTGTCGGTGACGACCATTCGATCGGTATCCACTGCATATACCCCCCGGTCCGGTGCGGCAACGATCAACTTCCGGTTGAACAACGCGAGACGTCCTGCATGGTCGGTATCGAAATCCAGGACCTTCGTCAATTTATCCCCTTGAAAGAATTTCAACAACCCGCGTTTGGTCAATACGCAATAGCGATCCGGCCCGAGTGGATAAACATCTGCAATCGGGCCCTGATAGAATCTAACGATGGTATAGTTGTTCAGGTCCAGGTAGAATGCATCCTTGTCCACACCTGTGAAGTAAAGCTTCTCACGGTAAGGGTGGAACAATTCCACAGGGATAGCGGCCGGGTCATCGGCACCTTCATTCAGCGCCACGAAATTCAATCCATCAAAACGGACGATTCCTTTTTCCGTAGCTAACCAAAAGTAGCCTTCCTTGTCCCTGTAAATGTCATTGATGTATGAACGGTAAAGTCCGTTGGTCTCGTTGAAAAGATGATAATCGGGCGTATGGGAAAATGCATATGTCGGCAGCAGAAAACAAAACACAACCAGTGCACAATAAAGGACGCGCACATTCCTGAGGAAACCCTGTAATAAAATAGCAGCCATTGAATTTGACAGAGCAAACTTACCGAAACACTCCCTTTTCAAACCTGGTGGACACGAATATGTTTACTCAACGATGGGCGCTTTCACCGAGTCAAAATTTCAATCTCCACAAGCATCTGCCTGCCCCCTTTTTTCGTGGTAATTCCTATTCAGGGAATCCAATTCCGCGGCCCATTGGACTCCGGGTTCAAAAGCCAAACCGGCAGGAAGATCGGGCATACCGGCGTCTGACCAGGCGGTATACCAGAAGCAACCCAGGCGGTAAACCGCCAACCGCATCCTTCGTTCCACCATGCCATCCAGTCGATCGTGGTATGCCTTTGCAAATCGCCTTGAATACACCCTGATCAAGCGACCGCCTCGTTCCTCATAGCTATATTTCTGGTCGCGGGAAAATGCACGGTCAAGCTCCGCTTCCATGGCCAGAACCGAATCTTTGGCTGCAAAACTCTCACGCAGCACCTGCCATATCAGCTCCTCGGTGTTTTTAATGTAGACGGCCCTGCCGGTCAATCCATCGTAGCCGTCGGAGAACAATTCAGGCAATCGCGATTCCCAAAGCCCATGGATACCATGCTGGCCGGTCAACTGCCCGTTGTAGTTTCGTGTACAATGCAAAGGCACATGAGCATCGCCTACATAATGACCCAGATCCGCCGAGTGCCTCAGGATACGTTCCACATCCCTGTCACGAAATGCGGAGATCAGCTGCCTGTGGACGCGCAACACATGCCAGGGCACTATGCCGTGTGCCCGCAAGGAGTCCTCACCGGACCGGGCCACGGCATCGCTCCAGGCCCGTGGGATGGAGTCGAAAGGATGCTCACCATATTGGTCAAGATCGATAAAATGCCTCTCCGCCTCGCCCAAAACCGCATACCTGCGCTTGTCTGCATCAACGGCATGCCTACTGATGTGGTCGATGTGGTGCTTGTAGAAACCGAACAGGTCAGGCGGGAGCGTATACACCGCCAAACGATTGATTTGCTGATGGCCTTTGAACCCCCAGGCCAGAAGGAAAGCCGCCATACCTGGTATGACGACCAACGGCAGAATGCCGGCGAAAATGCGCTTCATTTCGGAGCACTATAAAACAACCACGGCCTGTTGAAAATCAGACCGCCAAACGCACCAGAGCCCCGTCGCGCAGCACCGGGATGACCGGCGCCTGATCAGGGGTCAGGCAATATTCAATATCTTTCTCGATCTGCAATTTGGCCAGTCGCTTCCTGTGCGAGCTTTTATCGAGGAAGCCGTACATGTCATTCCTGGCAAGATCATACAGATGAATGGATGCGAGAACCGCATCTCGCATGCGGTTAAGACCGAAATGCGGAAGGATCTTTTCGGACAGGGCGCCTGCAAAGAGTGTATCCTCCAGGTTGAATGAATTCTTCCATCCTGCGCAGAGCAGGATCACGCTTTTTTCCTGGGCGATGAGCCATTCGGAAAGCACGCTGAGGTTGAGGAATGAGCCCGCGACAAGTCCGGCTGCCCCTCTGGCAGAGTTGATGGCCTGTGTCCCGTTGGTAGTGGACAAAGCGATATCGCGGTCGCGCACAACCGGATCCATATAGCTGAATGGACTGTTCCCCAGGTCAAATCCGTCGAGCATCTCGCCGTTTCGCTCAGCGCCGACCAAATACCCTTTCTGACGATAGGCCAGGCTTTCTTCCACTCCGGAAACGGGAACGATACTGCGCACACCATTGGCAAAAGCCACGCACATGGACGAAGTGGCACGAAGAACATCGATGACTACAACGACCGATCGACTGACATCGTGCAGATGAATCAAGGCCGGAGAAAAACACACCTCCAGGCTTTTTTCCTCATGTACAGGATTTACTGTCAAAACCAACCTTATTTTTTCAGGAAAGGAGTTTTTACTACGGACGCGGGAATGGCTTTATCACGGATCAGCACATGGATTGCAGAACCTTCTCCTGCGAACCCACTTTGAACATAGCCCATGCCGATGGCTTTTTGAAGTGTGGGCGACTGAGTTCCGGAGGTCACGTGACCGATGGTCTCACCTTGATCGTTCACGATAGGATAACCGTGACGGGGAATTCCACGTCCGGTCATTTCAAATCCGACCAGCTTCTTGCTCAATCCCTGCTCTTTCTGCTTTTTGAGGGCATCTGAATTCGTGAACGATTTGGTGAATTTGGTGATCCATCCCAAACCTGCTTCAAGGGGGGAAGTCGTATCGTCGATATCGTTGCCGTAAAGACAAAAGCCCATTTCAAGCCTCAGGGTGTCACGTGCACCCAAACCGCATGGTTTGATACCGAATTCAGCACCGGCATCCATCAATGCATTCCACAGCGTTTCGGCATATCTGTTCTCGAAATAAAGTTCGAAACCACCAGCACCTGTGTATCCGGTATTGCTGATGAGCACGTTGCCGCACCCAGCCACCTTGCCTTTCGCAAAACAGTAATAGGGTATACTGTTCAGGTCGGTCTCGGTCAGTTTTTGAACGGTAGCGAGCGCATGAGGACCTTGTATAGCCAACAAGGATGTCTGACCGGAGATATCGAGCATTTCGACACCATCTGTATTGTTGGCCACAAGCCAGTTCCAATCCTTCTCGATATTGGATGCATTCACAACGAGCATCCAGTTGCCGTCTTCCAGGCAGTAGACGATTAGGTCATCGATTATTCCGCCGTTCGGGTTCGGGAAGCAACTGTATTGCGCCTTCCCCGGCGAAAGTTTGGAAGCGTCGTTGCTGGTGACCCGTTGAATCAGGTCGAGAGCGCCCTCCCCTTTCAGAATGAACTCACCCATGTGAGATACATCGAACAAACCGACGGCATTTCTTACCGTGTCGTGCTCAATATTGATACCTTCATACTGGACCGGCATGAGGTATCCGGCGAAAGGAATCATTTTGGCCTGCAAGGAGCGGTGAATTTCTGCCAATGCAGTTTCCCTGATTTCAATACCGGTTTCGATCATAATGGTAAAACTTTACTGCAAAAGTAATCTATTTGGAGGCAAGGATGCCGTCCAACAAAGCTTTGTAAACAGGCCATTGGGATACCACCGAGTACCGTTGCTGGACATCAATCCGAGCTTGTTTACCCAGAGCCAGTCTTAAATCAGGTGAATCAATCAGTTTGGAAAGTGCCTCAAACCACTCTTGTTCAGTTGCAGCCAATAATCCGTTTTCTCCGTGCCGGATGATTTCCCGGTTCACCCCAACCGGGGACATAACCGCCGGAATTTCGAGGGCCATGTATTGCAGGCCCTTGAAACCGCATTTGCCTTTCGCCCATTCATCGTCCGGCAAGGGCATGATTCCGATGTCGATCTCGCTGAGG
>JAULUX010000126.1:0-24841 GCA_032111385.1 Bacteroidia bacterium | reverse complement strand
CCGGTTACCGTACTTCTCTACTATCCGCATAAGTACTGGCTCAATCAAACGGAAATGCTTGATGGTGGTCAGACTGCCGGTCCAACCGATACAGACGGTTTGGACATTGGCAACTTTATCCAATGCTGGCCGATGGTAACCGGTATCAATGGTCGTAGGGATAACGGTCACATTGGAATTGAACCTGAGAGCGTAATCAGCCAGATAGCTATTTCCGGCGATTACAGCGTCTGCAAGCCGAATGATTTCCTTCGTCTTCGAGGGCCTCTTCAACCAACCAAACCTTTTATTCGCCTCCGACACGTCGTAATGCCAAATGGCATCGTCGAAATCAAACACCAGGGGAACACCTTTGCGATTTAACATACGCTCGAAAAAAACGGAGCCGGTCATGAAGGCCTCACGTTGAATGAAAATCAGATCGTAGTGACCTGCAGTCCAAACATCCCGCAATCTGCGGAACCAGCTTTTCAAAAAAATACGCGATTTGTTGAGCAAATTACCGGGCTGATAAAAGGCCTGGTCGTCCTTTTCATCAATAAGCCACGAAAATCGGTAATCGTAACCGGCGTCCTTCATCCGCTCAAGGTATTGCTCAAACCGGAAGCGTTGGCTAGGGGATCTTTGTGGTCGATGGGCAACTACAAAAAGAATGATCGGCATGAAGAATAGTATGGCTGAAAAGACAAATATAGATGAAGGGTACGAAAAGCTTTATTTTCGCACCTGTGACCCGCATGCTGCACATTCTCACTTTTTCAGAAGACCGGAAGCTTCCGAGGCTGGTTATTTTTTTTATCGACCTGGTAATTTGCCTTTTTGCTATCGTCATAGCCTACCAGGTGC
Source organism: Bacteroidia bacterium (assembly GCA_032111385.1). Taxonomy (GTDB): domain Bacteria; phylum Bacteroidota; class Bacteroidia; order AKYH767-A; family OLB10; genus JAJTFW01. The sequence goes on along the minus strand of JAULUX010000126.1, from coordinate 23,995 downwards.
GTTTCAACTTTCAGGTTCCGAAAGTCGAGTTGGACAGCTACCCGCTGGTTTATTCAATAGTCGTTGGAATCAGGGCGGTTTCTTTCCTGCTCAGGAAAACTTACAAGGGTATCATCCGGTATACAGGCACAAACGATGCAGCCAGAATTGTGCTGACATTGGCATCGGGTTCGGCGGTGATGGCCATCGTGAACCTGATCAGTCACGAGTATGATGGCATCTACATCATCCCTTTTTCAATTATCATTCTGGAATTCCTCCTGACTGGTTTCGGGATGGTTTTCGGCCGCCTGGCCATCAAGGAGCTCTACATGGAGTTGAAAAACCCCAGCAGCGGCAAAACAGGAGTGATCATTTATGGAGCCGGAGAAGCCGGACTAATTACCAAACGGACCCTCGACCGCGACCGTGGAACCCGTTACCAAGTGAAGGCCTTTATCGATGATGACGCCCGTAAGTCGGGGAACAAGGTGGAAGGAGTGACGATACACCCGCCCTCAAGGCTTCCCGAGTTGTTGGCTGATGGCGAAATCCAACACCTTATCATCGCTGTACAAAATCTTCCTGCTGCTAAAATTCAGGAGATAGCTGAGCTCGCCCTCCCATCGGGTGTCAGGATCCTGAATGTGCCCCCGGTTACCAATTGGATCAACGGGGAACTGAGTTACCGGCAGATCAGGAATGTCAACATCGAGGACCTGCTGGGCAGGGAACCCATCCGCCTCGACACAGAGCGTATCGCCTCCGAACTGCGGGACAGGGTGGTATTGGTCACAGGTGCCGCCGGATCGATAGGCAGCGAACTTGTTCGGCAGATCCTACCCTTCCGCCCCCGTAAACTGGTGATGCTCGATGTAGCGGAATCACCGTTGTACGAATTGGAGCTGGAGATCAAAGAAGACCTCTCCACAGACGACCATACTATTGAAACGATCATCGGTGATGTCCGTAACGAGGCCAGGATGAGAAACGTGTTCAAGACATTCAAGCCTCAGGTGGTTTTCCACGCAGCTGCCTATAAACACGTGCCGGTGATGGAACTGAATCCGAGCGAATCCATCCTCAACAATGTGATCGGCACACGCATCATCGCCGACCTGGCCAAGGAATTCGGTTGTCTCAAATTCGTGATGATCAGTACGGACAAGGCCGTGAACCCGACAAACATCATGGGAGCCACCAAGCGGATCGCCGAGATGTACACCCAGTCGTTGAACAGCGAAACCGGCACCCGATACATCACCACCCGGTTCGGCAATGTACTCGGATCTAACGGCAGCGTCATACCGCGATTCAAGAAACAAATCGAATCCGGACGCGAAGTGACAGTGACCCATCCCGAAATCACCCGCTTCTTCATGACCATCAGCGAAGCCTGCCAATTGGTCCTCGAAGCGGCCGCGATGGGTGAAGGCGGAGAGATCTTTCTTTTCGACATGGGCAAACCCGTGCGCATCGCCGACCTGGCAGTAAAAATGATCCGACTCAGCGGACTGGAAGAAGGGAAGGACATCAGCATCCGGTATACCGGATTGCGTCCCGGTGAAAAACTGTACGAAGAGCTATTGGCGAACGAGGAAAACACCTTGCCCACTCACCATGAGAAGATCCTTATCGCCAGGGTCAAACCAAGCGACCAGGACAGGATCACTCACGATGTACAGGAACTCGGTCGACTCTTTTCAGTTCAGGACAACGAAGCGCTGGTGATCAAGATGAAGCAAATGGTGCCCGAATTCATCAGCAACAATTCGACATTCGAAAAATTGGACAAAACCGGGCAGTGACCCGCGTCACATTATCCGTGCATGGTTTCCTTCTTCCCGAAACCGCGGATGATCTCACCCTCGTAATCGAGCCATTCCTGCCATCGCTTTTCAACATCTTCGCCTTCTGCGAATTCGCGTGCAAATCCCAGGAAAAGGGTGTAATGATTGGCTTCACTTACCATCAGCTCCTCGTAAAACGAACTGAGGTCGGGATCTGATATCCGCTCCGATAGCACCTTGAACCGCTCGCAGCTTCGGGCCTCGATCATCGCTGCGAACAGGAGGCGATCAATCAGCTGCTGATCACGGCTGCCCCCCTTGCGTATAAAATCCATCAGCAAGTTGACGTATTCATCCTTGCGTTCCCGACCGAGTGTATAACCACGGTCGACCAACTTTTCATGCACACGCTGAAAATGCTCCAACTCCTCACGGGCGACTTCGAGCATGGCTTTCACCAACGCGGTTTTTTCCGGGTAGCGCACAACGATGGAAATGGCATTCGAGGCCGCCTTCTGTTCGCAGTAGGCATGATCGGTCAGAATTTCACTGATGTTGGTTTCGACAATATCGACCCATCTTGGATCGGTTGGAAGCTTCAGTTTAAACATGCGACTACAAGACCAGAATCAATAATCCAACAAACTGGAAATGGCTGCGGACACCTTTGAGGCATTCGGGAGCATAGTGGCCTCAAGTGTACTGTTCAATGGAATGGCGGGCAAGGCCTCAGAACCGATCACACGCACCGGGGCATCGAGGTATTCAAAGCACATCTCCTGGATTCGACCGGCCAGCGCCGCGGCGAATGAGTGTACTGGAGGTTCTTCGGTCACGACAAGACAACGGTTGTTTTTTTTAACCGATTCAAAAACAGCTGACTCATCCAACGGAATCAATGTTCGCAGATCGATGATCTCAATCCGACCGGGATGATCCTTCGCTGCGTTCTTCGACCAGTAGACTCCCATGCCATAGGTAATGATGGTCAAGGTTGGTTGGGCATCGGCGGGTTGAGCAGACAATACGGTCCTCGCTTTTCCCAATGGGAGTATATAATCCTCCGAAGGTTCAACTGTACGTGCATCCTCGGTTCCTTTGATCTTGGACCAGTAAAGGCCTTTGTGTTCCAGCATGACCACCGGATTTGGATCATAGTATGCCGCCTTCAACAAACCTTTCAGATCAGCTCCGGTCGAAGGATAACAAACTTTGATTCCTCGGATGTTGACCAAAACACTTTCGACACTGGAGCTGTGATATGGTCCTCCGCTGCCGTAAGCACCGATGGGAACACGGATAATACAACTCACCGGCCATTGACCATTACTCAAATAACAGGAACGGCTCACCTCGGTAAACAGCTGGTTCAGGCCAGGCCAGATATAGTCTGCAAACTGGACTTCGACGATGGGTTTACAGCCGGCAGCACTCATACCAACCGTGCTACCAATGATGAAAGCCTCTTGGATTGGTGTATTGAAAACCCGGTCATCCCCGAACTTCTGGGCTAACGTAGCCGCCTCGCGGAATACTCCGCCCAACCGACCGCCTACATCCTGGCCATACAAGAGGCATTCCTTGTGCTTCGACATTAGTTCCTGTATGGCAAAAAGAGCACAATCTACCATTACCTTTTGCTCCCCTCCGGAAGGAGAACGCTCCCCCTTCTCCTCAATAACGGGTGTTGGAGCGAAAGCATGGGTGAACAAATCTTCCGGACGCGGGTCCTCCGCAGCCATGGCCATATCGAAATCCCGACGAACCAGCTGACTTGCGTTTTGCTCGATATGCAATAGGGTCTCCTGAGTGACACCCTGATCAAGTAAAGTTGACCTGAGTCTTGGCCAGGGGTCTCGCAAGGCGGCTTGCTCAAGATCGTCGCGGTACCATTCCTTTCGAACACCTGAAGTATGATGATTTAACAAGGGCACCCTGGCATGAATAAGCCATGGCCCCTCACCAGAACGCAAACGGTTAAGCACATCCGAACATGTCCGATAGCATTCAAAAAAATCAGTTCCGTCAATACTAACCGCCTTCAAACCCTTGAAACCTGCGGCATACTCGTAGGCATTCATAGCACGGGTTTCCGCAGCAGTGGCAGAAATATCCCATTCGTTGTCCTGCACCAGGTAAACAATGGGCAGTTTCTTCAATACCGCCATCTGAAATGCCTCTGCTACTTCTCCTTCGGTGACAGCTGCATCGCCAATAGAACACACTACTACAGGAGCTCGGCCCGGCTCTGCGTCCAGAAGACCCTGTCGTTGCATGTATTGGAGACCCATAGCTACACCGGTGGTAGGTATGGCCTGCATTCCAGTCGCGGAGCTTTGGTGGGGAATACGCGGCATTCCAGGGCGGTTGAGGCTTGGGTGTGAGTAATACGTCCTTCCACCGGAGAAAGGATCATCCCGTTTAGATAGCAGTTGCAACATCAATTCATACGGCCGCATACCGATGGAAAGTAACAAGCTGTCATCACGGTAATACGCACTTAAGTAATCCTGCTCGCCCAATTGAAGGCCCATGGCGAGCTGTATCGCTTCATGTCCCCTGGAAGTGGCATGCACGTATTTGGAGGTGATAGACGATTTCTCTTCGTAGAGTATCGTCATCTCCCTAGCGGTGCTCATCAATTCAAAGGCCCGAAGGACCAATGGGGTGTCAAGACCTGAGATCGTGTCGGGAAGCGAAAGAGTGGACATGGAAGCAAAAATAGGAAATGAAAGGCCCTCCATTTTCCGGTTCAGGTGAAAATAGAGAGAGGATGGTTCGCGTTGGCAAAACCACCCCCTCTATGGAGAAATAAGTTGGACTAAGTCTTAACGTTCCACCATCACCCGCACTTGTGCACTTCCCTCCTTGCCCTGAAGTGTGATCAGGTACATTCCAGGCTGAAGTGCACCGGCATCCATACGGTACGAATTGAATCCGGTCAACGCTTCGATGCCCTGATGGTTCACCATCCTACCTGCCAAGTCGAATACAGACATCTGCATTTGCTGGTCGGAGAGCACTTCAAAATTCAACAACAGGAAATCATTGGCAGGATTGGGATAAACATCCAGGTTAAAATTCGACACATCGGACAGCTCTAGGCGGTTGCAAGCAATTGCCAAAACCGTTTTAGACTTGGCCGTACTGGATCCGCAGGCATTTGTTGCCGTCACTTTAATTGTCCTGTTCCCAGTAGTATTATTAAAAGCGAGCGCCACCTGAGAAGTGCCCTGACCCGATACAATAGCCACCGAGTTGGGCTTCGTCCATGTCCAGGTGGTAACGCCTTGGCGCGGAGTTACGGAATAAATCTCAGTTGTATTCCTACATACAGTGTCCTTACCTAAGATCGCAGTTGCCGGATTGGGCTTGGCCTTCAAGGACAGACTTCTCTCAGCACTGATTCCGCACGTATTATTGGCTCTGACATAAAGTGTTCCGGTAGTGGAGAATCCGGCAGGATAAGTTACAGTTACCGTGGTTGCAGTCTGAGGAACTGTGGCAGGCGAAGGCAAACCGTTTATCAATACACCTGCAATGGTAGTGCGCCAGGTATAGCTCAATGCATTGGCCACACCCGCTCCAATAGTGTAAGTGAAAGTAGATGGTCCGCAAAGGGCGTTGTTCTGACCCGATATTGCAGGAGGTGTTGCGGGGGCATTGAAGGTACGTGATACAAACAGTGATCGTGGAGCAGTACCTACCCCTTTGCAGTTTCCGGTATTGACGCGCAGACTGTCACCGGTGAAGGTGGATGTAAATCGTACGTAAACGGCAGTATCAGGTGTGGTCACAGGTCCGCTGGATCCATTGATGGTCATACCCGCACCGGGTGTCCAGATATAGAAATCAGCTGTGCTGATGGGACGCACAAAATAGAGAAGGGAATCACCGCGACATGCAGATGAGGAACCGTTGATGTTGCCTGCAGATCCGGGCAGACTCACACGGAGTGTGACAAAGAAAGAGGCAGTACCGGAGCCGGAACCACTGCTCTGGAAGCAGGTAACGTTACCGGAAAGTGCAGGAACCACCCAATCCGTAGTGATACTGCTGGTACCCTGTCCCGAGGTGATGATAACACCAGAGGGCACGGACCAACTATAGGACACACCGGGCCTTGGATTGACTGAATACACCACGCCGGTTGAAGGTCGACAAATCGGTGTTGGACCGCTGATGGCCTCAAGTACAAACGTTCCGCCACTGGATACGGTTACTGCAAGATTCGCCGTTGAACTTCCACATGCGCCGGTTCCGGTCACAGATACATTTCCAGAAACGGCAGAAGTACTCCAACTGGTGGTAATGGAATTCGTGCCTTGACCAGATGTAATGGTGACACCGGCAGGTACAGTCCAGTTGAAAGTAACACCTGATTGCGAAGAGACACTGTAAACAACTCCACTTTGTGGCACTACTACAGAGGAAGAACCGGTAATTAAACCGATCGACAGAGTACTAGTTACGGTAACTGAGAGGGAACCATTGGATGATCCACAGGAATTACCCAAACTGACTGACACATTTCCAGATACAGAGGTTGCCCCCCAGGTGGTGGTAATGGAGTTTGTCCCTTGTCCAGAAGTAATCGTAACACCTGCGGGAATTGTCCAACTATAGGTGACACCTGCCTGAGCAGTCACGGAATAAACCACCCCACTTTGGTTGGCACACAAGCTTGTTGACCCGGTGATCACAGGTGTGGTGGGTGCGGCATTGACTGTCACAGAGCGACTTCCAGACACGGAACCGCAGGAATTCGTAATGGTGCATGTAACGTTGCCCGTTACAGCTGAACTACCCCAGGTGGTAACAATGGAGGCTGTGCCTTGCCCTGAATTAATGGTGACGCCGGCAGGAACACTCCAGGAATAAGTCACTCCGGTCTGAGCGGTCACTGAGAAGCCCACATTGGTTTGTCCTCGGCAGACACTGCTCGCACCAGAAACCGTGGCCGCTGTAGGTGCTGATGTTACCGTTACAGCCAACGATCCGCTGTTGCTGCCGCAGCTGCTGGTGATGCTCAAGGTCACGTTGCCCGATACCGATGTTGATCCCCAGCTGGTGGTGATGGAGTTGGTACCCTGACCGGATGTGATGGTCACGCCTGTGGGTACGGTCCACGTGTATGTCACGCCCGATTGGGCTGTGGTGGAATAGACCTGACCTGTGGCATTGCGGCAGACCGATGCGGGTCCGCTGACCACTGGAGCGGCCGGTGTTGTACTGACTGTAACCGCCTGGGTGGCATTCGCGCTGCCGCAGCTGTTGGTCACCGTCAATACCACGTTGCCCGATACCGCCGATGCGCCCCAGGTGGTGGTGATGGAGTTGGTGCCTAGCCCTGCTGTGATAGTAACACCGCTGGGTACGGTCCAACTGTAAGTCACACCCGTCTGAGCCGTTGTGCTGTATACCACGCCCGTCTGGTTGGGACAGACCGATGCGTTGCCTGTGATGCTTGGTGTGGTAGGCGCTGTACCAACCGTAACGGCAAGCGTTCCCGTTACCGAGCCGCAGCTGTTGGTCAATACGCAACTGACATTACCCGATACGGCCGATGCACTCCAGCTGGTGGTGATGGAGTTGGTGCCTTGTCCTGAGCTGATCGTAACACCGGTGGGGACGGTCCACGAGTAGGTCACGCCTGCCTGGGCTGTCACCGAATAGCCAACACTGCTTTGTCCGCGACAAACGCTGCTCGCTCCGGAGACCGTTGGTGTAGTGGGTGCTGATGTCACCGTTACGGCCAACGATCCGCTGTTGCTGCCGCAGCTGCTGGTGATGCTCAAGGTCACGTTGCCCGATACCGAGGTTGATCCCCAGCTGGTGGTGATGGAGTTGGTGCCCTGGCCTGACGTGATGGTCACGCCTGTAGGTGCAGTCCAATTGTATGTCACTCCCGACTGGGCCGTGGTTGAATACACCTGACCTGTGGCATTGCGGCATACAGACGATGGTCCGCTTACTACAGGTGCTGAAGGGGTGCTGCTCACCACTACTGCCTGGACATCATTCGCGCTGCCGCATGCATTCGTTATTGTTACTCCCACGTTACCCGATACCGCTGATGCGCCCCAGGTCGTGGTGATGGAACTCGTTCCCTGACCTGCCGTGATGGTCACTCCGGTTGGAGCTGTCCAGGTGTAGGTCACTCCGGCTTGTGCCGTGATGCTGTAAACAACACCCGTCTGATTCGGACACACCGAAGCGTTGCCCGTGATGGTGGGTGTTGTTGGTGCAGAGCCGACCGACACTGCAAGTGTTCCGGTCACCGAGCCGCAGCTGTTGGTCAAGACACAACTCACGTTGCCCGATACCGCGGATGCGCTCCAGGTTGTGGTAATGGAGCTTGTCCCCTGCCCTGCTGTAATCGTGACTCCGGTCGGAACAGTCCAGTTGTAAGTCACACCGGTTTGTGCGGTCACTGAATATCCAACGCCTGTTTGACCGGTGCACACCGACTGCGATCCACTCACCGTGGCCGCTGTAGGTGCTGATGTTACCGTTACAGCCAACGATCCGCTGTTGCTGCCGCAGCTGCTGGTGATGCTCAAGGTAACGTTGCCCGATACCGATGTTGATCCCCAGCTGGTGGTGATGGAGTTGGTACCCTGACCTGCTGTAATCGTGACTCCGGTCGGAACAGTCCAGCTATAGGTCACGCCCGATTGAGCCGTGGTTGAATACACCTGGCCTGTGGCATTGCGGCATACAGTCGATGGTCCGCTCACTACAGGTGCTGAAGGGGTGCTGCTCACCACTACTGCCTGGACATCATTCGCGCTGCCGCATGCATTGGTTATTGTTACTCCCACGTTACCCGATACCGCCGATGCGCCCCAGGTGGTGGTGATGGAGTTGGTGCCTTGCCCTGCCGTGATGGTCACTCCGGTTGGAGCTGTCCAGGTGTAGGTCACCCCGGCTTGTGCCGTGATGCTGTAAACAACACCCGTCTGGTTCGGACACACCGAAGCGTTGCCCGTGATGGTGGGTGTTGTTGGTGCAGAGCCGACCGACACTGCAAGTGTTCCGGTCACCGAGCCGCAGCTGTTGGTCAACACGCAACTCACGTTGCCCGATACCGCTGATGCGCTCCAGCTCGTCGTAATCGCGTTGGTGCTTTGTCCGGAGGAGATGGTTACTCCGGTCGGAACAGTCCAGCTGTAAGTCACACCGGCTTGTGCGGTGACTGAATATCCCACGCCTGTTTGACCGGTGCACAAAGAGGTTGTTCCCACAACTGTCGGCGTGGAAGGTGCACTGTTCACCGTTACAGAAAGCGAACCGGAGACGGTTCCGCAGCTATTGCTGATTTGACAAACAACACTGCCGGAAACTGCTGAAGCACTCCAGTTCGTGGTGATTGAATTCGTTCCCTGACCACTGGCAATTGACACGCCGGTCGGCACTGACCATGAATAGGTCACACCCGTTTGAGAGGCAACAGAATAACTCAAGTTAGATTGTCCGCTGCAAACTGTACCCGAACCGGATACAGTCGGAGTGGTCGGCGCATTTACGACAGTAACCGCAAGGCTACCTGTATTGGATCCACAACTGCTGCTGATTGAAAGTGTCACATTGCCTGAAACAGAGGAACTGCCCCATGTCGTGGTGATTGAATTTGTGCCTTGGCCCGAAGTAATGGTAACACCGGTGGGTACAGTCCAACTGTAAGTCACACCTGATTGGGCTGTCGTAGAAAACACCTGACCTGTCGCATTACGGCAAACTGTGCTAGGACCGCTCAACACCGGAGCAGGTAAAGAGGTGGCCACCGTAACTGTTGCCGTTCCGGTGGCTGTACCGGCACAATTCGCATCAGAAACGGAAACAAGACTGTAGCTCGTGGTACTCACCGGACTCAAGGAAAGGTTATAGGGATTGGCCGAGGTGGTGATGTTGAATACCTGATTGGTGGTATTGTTCCTGTAAGAAAATGTCCAGGGGGCAGTTCCCGTAAAATTAACCGGCAGAACAGCGGTTTGTCCCGAGCAAATGGTTTGATTGGCACCCCAGGTGGCCGTGGGAGCAGGACACCCGGTTGATTCCAGGCAGATATTGAAAGTTCCTGCGGTTCCGGTATCAGACCAGACACGAATAACGTAATCCGCCTGGGGATTGAGTCCGCTGAAAGTATATGCACCGTTGGCCGGTGAGTAGCAATTCAACTCGAAACCTCCGCACTCAAAAAGAACCTGGGCCTTGAGGGTCGTAGCCGTCAACGGCGAAATCGTAAGCTTAAAACCGGGGTGGTTACCGGTATTGAAAGAGAACCATACATCACGCTTGGTTCCGGCATCGCATGTAGCAGCGTCAATGTTGGGTGTGGCATAAAGTGTAGAAAACGTTTGGGATAGGCCGGGGCAGGACAACGGTGCGTTAACGGGTAGTGCGATGGCGGAAAGACACTCATCATTCACGGGAGGAATAGGACATTCCAGGGTTTTGTAAACGCACAAGTTGGCTGTTCCGGTTGCAAATGTGCTGTAAGTCCACAGTCGGACATAGTAGGTTTGTCCGGCATTGTATTCATTCTGGCACATTCTGATCTCCGGCATTCCGACATTGACATCGTCCGCACATTTCAGTGTAATACCTCCTGAAGAAGGACAGGCCGACCACACCTCCATTACCCAATCGCTGTTGGTTCCTGCAGTCGTTGTGATCACCAGCTGACTGCCGTCAGTAGGGGCAACAAAGCGGTACCATCGATCATCGTTCGGTGTATTTCCACTGAAATCGGAACAAATGGCATTGGGTCCGTTGGCGGAAACACCGGAAGTGACGGTTGTAAATGAACAAGTGGCCAGACTATTGGCAACATTGAGAAGGAGTGCTGTTGCACAATCCTCGCCGGGCGTTCCTGAAGAGAAACTGGAAGGACCGACGCGTGGACTGTTGCCAAGGATCCCGCAGTTCTGCGTGACATAAAACTGGTAAGCTGTGTTGGCTGTTAGGCCGCTAATGGTCACACCGGATTGTACTCCGGTAAGGACCTGTCCGGTACCCGGTGTAAAACCTGACAACCCGTATTCAACGGTGAATGTCCCACCGCCGCCGGTAGTTGTCCAGGTTAACTCTGCAGTCGTCTGCGTAATATTGGTCGCCAGCAAGTTCTGTGGGCTGGGGCACTGGTTGGGAGCATATCGGTAGGTAAGGCCGGCAGGAGGCAACAATGATCCTGAGAACTCGCAGGTACTGTTATTGGCCGTACCGGCCACAGAAGTAATCCAGGTGTTCGAGGCTGCTGCAACGCTTCTGTTGTTCACATTGGAAGGAAAAAGGTTATTCGCTCCTCTCAAACCTACCTGTGCGGTTGAGCTGACAAATGCGCCACTGCAATTGTAAACCAGCTCGATGGCATTGCTGCCTTCAGACAACCTGACCTGGAAATTCAATACCGGTCCGAATGTGGTACCACTTGTATTGAATGTCTTGAAATTCTTCCATTGGACGACAAAAATTCGGTTAGGGGAAGTACCCAGGGTCTGATAACGGATTTCACCGGTCTGCGCAGGAACACCCGTAAAAAAATAAGCATTCAGGTTGCGCCCTAAGGGAGATATTGCACCGGCATAGGCTGTCGAAGCAGAGATCGGTGTATAGCCTGTTGTGGATCCTGTGGCCGAAGGAGCAGTAGCTCCGAAAGTGAGAAAGCCGTTGGTACTGATCTTAAGGTCAGTATAGGACACATTGTCGAATGTGAAATTGAACGGTATTGTGCCCACACCAAGGGTATAGATCACATCGTCAAGTGAAGCGGCTCCGGATGTGCCGGAAGCGGTCGCAACGACAGTACCGCCCGTGATCTCGGTATAGGTACCCGTTGTTTGAGTAAAATTCATCGAACTCACCTGGGCGAATGCGGATGATCCAACTCCCATGCCTGTTGCAAGCAAGGTGATCAAGGCGGACAAATAGCGTAAAACAGTGAACCTCATAGTGTGGTGTATTGTGGTGTGGTTGGTTTTTAAAAAACAATATCTGTGGCTCGAACATACCTCAGACAATCAAAGATAGCATGGTTCACTCCGTTTTAGGATAGTGATTTGACCGATTTTCTTACAAAAAACAGACTTAAGCTGTGAAACAAACACCGGCTTTATGGCTATTCATCCACTTTATAAAAAAGTGCGCATCAAGAACCAGGACATTTAAAATTATTCCGGATGCTCAGGCCGCTCAAGGTCCTGAAAACCATCTGGAGTGGCTGATGAACCTGCAGGAGGTACCGTACTTCGCAGGGCGGAATTAACCGAAGAGGTAAAATCAATGGTATGAATACCGGATTGAAGCTGAATGGGAAGCTTTGTCCAGATTTCAAGGGAATTGTGAGTTCGGATGGTAATATAGCAAGTCGAATTGACGAGGGATGGTGGTGGAAAAAAGGCAGGGGTCCAGCCATTGGTCCCGATAATCACTTTTTGGGTACTCAGTATCCCATAGGGTGGCACCGATTCACAAATGGTGACTGTCAAACTGTCGGCGGCGCTGGGATTGTTTTCCAAAACGTTTTGTTGAAACCCATTGGACAGGTATAAGCCCTCGACGAAAGCCCGGATCTGGATCTGAACGGTTGCAGCGGTCACCACAAATCCGGACGAGCTTTGGGTTGTACATCCATTGGCATTGGTCACTGAAATGAAACCGGTTGTGGCTCCGGTGGGCACCGTCGCTGAAGCCGAAGTCGAAGAAGTGGACTGAATTGAAGAGGAACTCACTGCATTGAATTTGACCGACGACACACTACTGAAGCCGGAGCCAGTCAGATTGACCACCGTACCGACAGGGCCACTTGCAGGGCTGAAGGACGCGATTACAGGACCGGGTATAATCTGTATGTTTTGCGTAGCGGTTCGTTGACAACCGTTTCCAAAACCGTACGTGTATGTAATTGGATTGGCCCCGGGACCGGCTATTGAAGCATTCAATAAATTTCCGTTAACTCCTAAACCTGAATAGGTTCCACCGGAGGGTGAACCTCCCGACAGTTGGACTGTCGTATTGGAGCATACCGGTGATGTGAATGGGGCGAGGCTGACCGTCGGAGGCGGGATCAATGATACGCTTGCAACCCCGGAAACAGTCCCGAAACACACAGGACTACTGATAGAAACGAGGTTGTAGAACGTGGTTACTGTCGGTGAAACGGAAAGGAAGTAGGGAGTCGTACTGGTTGTAAATGTAGAAACGCTGCTACCGTTCGTGTAGGAAACGGTCCATGGAGCCAGTCCGGTAAGGTCAAACCTTAGCTGAGCCACGCCGGAAGAACAAATCGTAGCCGACCCGGAGATCACAGCCGTAGCATCATCACAAAGGTCCTGTGCACACACATTGAAGGTACCCTCCTGCCCTGCAGGTGACCAAATCCTGAGAACATAGTTGGCGACAGGGTTCAATCCGGTAAATGTCCAGGTTCCTACTGCATTGCTCATACACATCAACTCCACCCCACCTCCACCACATTCGAAAAGCAGCTGTGCCTTAAGTGCGGTAGCTGTGCCCAGGGAAAATGTCACGGTAAAATCCCCTGTATTACCTGTATTGAAGCCAAGCCAGATGTCGTTAATGGTTGTGCTTGCATCGCAAGAGGGTGAAGCCCCGTTTGCCCCACCCAGACCCGATGGTGTGGCAAAAAGTGTTGTAAAGGAAAGCGTATTCCCGGGACAGGATTGCACAGGATTAATCGGAAAGAAAGCAGCGTTGATGCAATCGTCGTATGCAGGTGGGATGGGACAAGCCGCATCTTCGTAAACACAAAGGCTCATGGATCCGGAAAGGCCTATGGAGTACGTCCACAGCCGGATGTAATAGGTCTGCCCCGCCACGTACTGGTTCTGGCACAAGGTGATCTGTGGCATGCTTACGTTGACATCATCGCTGCATTCGATCACCTGACCACCATTTCCGGGACAACCGCTCCAGACCTCCATCACCCAGTCTGATACCGTACCGGCTGTTGCCTGAATGATGAGTTTCTTGTTGTTGGAAGGTGCCGTAAACTTCAGCCACCGGTCGTCATCGGGGATGTTGCCTCCCAGTCCGTCAGAACATAGCGCATCGGGACCATTTTGACTTTGACCGCTGGTTACGGACGTTGATACGCAGTTCGCCTGGCTGGCTGCAACCGTTATCAGGTTGGCCAACGCGCAATCTTCACCGGGCTGACCGGTGGTAAATGACTTCGGACCCGACCAAGCACTCAGGCTATTACTTCCACAATCGCGACGCACGTAGTAGGAGTAAGAGGATCCCGAAACGAGATTGGTGAGGTTCAAAAATGTATCTGCCGTAGTTATCTGGTTACCTGATCCCAACGTAAAACCGGTCACACCCCATTCCACCATGTAAGTGGTTCCGGATGGAGCAGCACCGGCACCGCTATTCCAACGCAGTTTCACGGTCGATGCCGTGAGATCCAACACTGACAAGGAGGTGGGTTGTGGACACGGAGGCGTGAACCGAAAGGTCAGACCGGCTGAAGGCAGTGTTGTGGCAGTGTAGGCGCAGTTAGATGTATTGGTCGCACCCTGGGAGGTATTGGTCCATGCCGAACCTGAGGTCAATGCCCGATTCAAAAACGAGGTATTGGCTCCACCCCTGATTCCAACCTGCGCAGTACCGTTGACCCAAGAGGATCCTAAAAATGTGCCGTACTGAATTTCGATAAGATTAGTGGTCTCGTGTAGGCGAATTTGAAAATTCATGGCAGGTCCCGCCCCGGCAGCAGTGGTGTTGCTTGGGCGGAAATTGACCCATTCGATTGCAAAAATCCTGGAAGGCGCCGTCCCGATGGTGGCAGAACGGATGCTCGCAATTGTGTCAGGATCTGCCGGGTTGGCCACTCTGTAGGTTCCTATGAGGTTCCCGCCGAAAATTGAAACTGCACCGGCATAAGTTGCGGTACTGCCGATCGGATTGACATTGGTGGTAGATGGAGCCGTTCCAAAGGTCAGAAACCCGTTGCTTGAAGGAAAAACAGTGAGATAAGATGCGGTATTGTAAGTAAATGAAAATGGGAGAGTCAATGTTCCGACATAACTGTCCAATGTCTGGGTACCGGTGCCTGTCGTACCGTTTGAATTGGCAGTGACCAGGGTTGTTCCCGAAGTAAGTGGGGTGTAAGTCTGGGAAAGTTGACTAAATACATAACCCGACTGAGCGCGTGAGGAGGAAAACACCAAAAACAGCAAAGCAAAAGCCCGGAAGGCCAAACCGATCAGGGGCGGTCGAACCGAATTCATGAAGAAATGTTTTGGCGAATTTGTAGTACCCAAGGTACTGAATCCTGTCGTGCAATGCAAGAAAAAAATCAAACGCGCAGATGCCCAAGTTGCATTCCGGTGTTCTTTGAAAGCCTCAGCGCACAGCTTGCACTCACAAACCATTGAAATTGAATTCAATTCGAAAAAGCAGGATGTGCTTTCAAATCGTTTTTTTACTACATTTGCAGCCCCAAACCAGTTACAAGGGGTCTTAAAAAGTGTTTGGCGTGGTAGCTCAGCTGGTTAGAGCGCAGCACTCATAATGCTGAGGTCGGGAGTTCGACCCTCCCCCACGCTACAAATCCCTCCACCTCTTTCTGATTTATTGACTTTATTGGAGTTGGGCTTTTCGCTTGCTTCCCATCAGGATTTTCCTGTAGCGTCTAAGCAATTCTCCAAATGAATTGAAATCCTCACGGTAAAAAACACCCACACCCTGTGTATATGGCGAGTTGAGGTTGTTGATGAGGGAGTTGTTGTTGGACCTATTGAAGGCTTTCAACCGGATGCGTCCGTCTTTGCTTGCTTTCACCTCCACTTGGAAATCCCCGATCAGATTCGATGTGTTTTGTTGATTTGTTCCGTTGGCAGCGTTGGCCATGCCGACGTTCCCATCGATGGTCACCCGGTCGTTGAAAAGGCTGGTGGAAAGTGCCACTTCCAATTCCTCGGAGGTGAGGGCGTCTCCCGGTCTGTAATTCACGCCGACATTCACCTGGTTGCTGATTTGAGAGGCCCAGTTCGACAATTGATTGCTCAACATTTCGTAGGCATTCACACCGACCACAGAAGCACCACTTGTACTGCCGCGGCTGGCGATCTCACTGGGGGCTGTGAATCGTCGCATGACCAAGAGGGAAACTGCCTGACGGTACTTTTCCTCTTCTGAATTGATGAGCCTTTTCACCTGGTTCTCCGTATTGGGGTCGATGTTCAACACCACAATGTCGAAAATAATGGTGGGATTGAACAGCTTTTCCTTGAGTCCGAGGTGTAGTTCGACAGGCACAAGGGTTCTGAAGGAGCTATCCTGGAAAAGATCATACAAACCGGTGCGCAACTTATAAACCGCCGAAAGATCGATGGTCGCATCGTAGGGATCACCAGTCCAACGGATCTTACCACCCTTCTTCAGGTGGAAATTCTTGTTGATGATGTTTTGCATCGTAAAAAGGTAGTCACCGTTCTCTATGGTGAATTCACCCTGCATGCTCAGATCCTCTTTGGGACTGATGGACATGGTGATATTGCCCGAGCCTGACCCCTTGATGACATCGCCGATCTTTGAATCGAAAATGAGCTCGAACCTGGCTTCAGGAGTGATCTCCAAATCCATGTTGAGTTCGACACCGCTCAGGTCCGGTCCATCGGGTTCCCGCGACGTGGCCAGTGAGTCGCTGTGACTCACGAATGTGATGAATCCGCTTTTCCTTACCTCTTCGGGGTTGCTCAAAGGCAACAGGATTCGAGTACCGGATTCGGATCGCAGGCCGATGTTCATGACGATATAGTCAAGAGGGCCTTTGATTCCTACTGTCCCACTGGCATAAGCCTCGCCGTAATACACCGAATTATCGGTGTACGAAGTGTTCATCACCTGAACCCTTTTGGCTGCTATATCAAGATCGAAACGGAAATCATCGAGGTGCTTGTGACGGATATCACCGTTGAGGACGGCTTGGTTTCCATTGACGTCGCTGATGACGACATCTTTGAATACGAACCTGTCGGATTCTATGGTTACATCCGTGGATAGATTGTAGGAGGTTTGCAGATAATCGATGGTGAAGGAAATTTTCTGCAGAAAAAGCTTGCCTGTGAGTTCCGGCTTGACAGGTGTACCCCTAAGATACAACTCGCCGCTTGCCACACCACCCAATCCGCTGACGAGTCCCTTCAAATAGATACCGAACGTGCTGACATAGGTCTTCTTCAAAACAGCCTTGAAATCGAGTTCACCATCCTTACCGTCGTCCCGGTAGTGACCGCTGATCTCAATATTCTCGTTACCACCCCTGGTCACGATAGCCATAACGTCTATCTGCTTCCGAATACTGTTCCATTCAGTCAGGATATCGGCATTACCGATGGTATCTCCGAACCATTGAAGGCCTTGAATGGCCAGGTCGGCATTCATTCCGGGCTGATCGAATGCACCGGCGAATGAGGCCTCACCATCGAGTATGCCTCCTGTCTGGACACCGAATGAAGAAAGAAACGGATTGGCCTGGCTCATGTCGAAAGAGCGAAATCCCACTCGAAAAATAGTAGATGTCGATTTGCCCAACACACCTGCGAATGAGACTTCCTGGTCTCCGGTGCGGAAAACGACATTTTTAAACACAACACCGGAGCTGTCCACCAACATGAAATTGGTACTGTCGAGCGACCAATCCCTCCCGGCCACCCTGAGCTTACTGGGCTTGAAATGAAGGCTGGTGTAGCCTGCATTCATGAAACCGGCGTTGATTCCAAGGGTCACCTCTGATTTCAAAGAATCGAGTCCGTTGAAATCGATCATTACAGATGCCGTATCGCGGTTGGTGAATCCCTGAATGTTCAACTGGTTGACCCGGACGCTGTCAGTAAAGGCTATTCCGCCCAGGTCAGCATTGAAGTTCAGGTTACCCCGCTCTGAGAAACCATCTATGTTGATTCCGTCAAGGGCCACACCCTCATAGACGATACCGGATGATTTCAGATGAAGGTCCACCTCGTTCAAATCGGTATCCATCCTACCTTCAAGCGATGTCCCGCGTGCTACTTTCAATTGCGGCAGGAAAACATTGGTCAGGTTCTCCGTATTTTTTAGTTGAACCTGAAAACTGAAATCCTGGCTGAGTGTCCGCCTGCTTTCCGATTCAAACAAAACGGGGATGTATCGAGTAGCAATGGACTGAATGGCTTTGGGCAATTCACTGAACTTCATTCGACCCTGAACCTTCATGTCAGCCAGGTCGGAGCTAAGCCTGAGTGATCGCTCTGTGGCGCCAGAGGCCTCCAACAATATAGTATCGGCCTGGACACTCAGCCCCCCTTCGCTATAGGTGGTATTGCGCAGGTCGATCGCGCCTTGGATGTTGTCGATGTGGTCACCAATCAGATTGATGCCAACTGTCGTTGAAAGAAGAGAACCGTTTTCGCGCTTGGAAAGATTCAAGGCCTTGAGATCCGCCTTCGCCACTTCCGCCGTGAAATCGAATCTTGGCAAGGTGTCACGGAAATCCACATCACCGGCAAATGAAAAATCAAGGTTCTTATCGACCGCAACGACTTTACCGGTAAACAACCGGTCAGCCACTTGGCCGTCCAAATCGATATTGGAATATGTATACCCGTAGAATTGAGCGGATTCAACCCTCCCGGTGAGCACTGCTTGTATGTTCTTCAATTCAAAGCCCGAGCCCTCCACTCCCGCCGTGAGCGTGACTTTTCCAAGCGTGGGAGAGAGATTCCACAGACGGCCGGCGTCGAATTCAAACAAGCGGATGTTGCCCTTGTAAGTTGTATTCTTATCCGAACCGGCGATCTTGAGGTTGAGGTCGGAGCTGGCGTAGCCCAATGCAGTACGCAACTCTCCGAATGCGACAAAATCGGTGTAGAAACCGTTGAAGCGCCCTTCAAACTTCACCTGACCCAGGTTGTTCAATTCAGAAGGCAGAGTGATTGTTCGGGTACTGTCGAATGGCCACGATGGGATCTGTTCGATGTCACGGGGAAGCAGCGCCAATTCCCGGGCATTCACTTCCATGTAGGTCTCATCGAAATCCGGAAGTCCCGACATGGTTACATCTCCCTTGAAATAGGTGGAATCTGTCAACGAAATTTCCACATCTTTTCCTTTGAACCGCTCTACATTGCCAGAAAATCTTCCCGAGATTGTGAGGCTTTTATTCAATTGCTCGAGTTCGGAAGCGAAAAAGGACAGGTCTCGGAAGTCTACAACGCTCGACTCAAACCGGGCTTTCCATCGCACATCGCTGAGAAAACTTTGAAAGGCGTTAAAGTCATCGTAGAGGAATGTGAGTTGACCGTTTATCGAAGACCGGGGGGTTTGAATGGTTAATTCCTGAAATGCCATGGAATCGGCAGCAAGATCAAACCGTGCTTCCAGTTGTTGCACTGAAAAACCGCTCTTTTCTCGAAAAGCCAGTTCGTCGATGCGCGCCGATAGTCCTCCGGAGGTAGGAAGGATGGACCTGATGATTCCCCGGAGCCCGTCCAGCTCTATATCCTCCCAGTCGATGCCCTTGTCTTTGTCAATGTACTTGAGGTCCCTGTAACGCAATCGGCTATCCGCCAATTGAACCTCGTCCACTTTCCATTGCCAGGGCTCGGCAGTGGTCGTCTCCCCGCCTCCCGAGAAATAGTCGATCAGAAAATCGACATTGTATTCCCGGGGCTGCGCATACCTTTTGACCCCGATGACGGCCTCCTCCAATGTAACCTTCGAAACGTGGACATGGCGCTTGGACAGGCTGAACGAGCGGATGGCTGCCTCAAGCCGTGCGATGCTGGCAAGGGTATCCCTTTCGCGATCTTCGATGAAAACGCCTTCGAGTACAACACGGCTAAACGGATGAATGGAAACAGCACCCACCTCCACACGCACACCCAGCTCCCCCGAAAGCCAGGAAGCTACCCGATGAACAAGCCAAGTTTGTACAGCGGGGACCTTGACCACCAGAGTCAAAGCGATCACGAGTGCGACCAGAAGTGCACCCAATGCAAGAAGTATGTTTCTAAACCTTCGGATGGATAAGCTGTTAAAGGGATCAGGTACTTTCTTCAAGAAACGTTCCAGTCATCCCCGGGGTCCGTATTTTTGTTGTTCATGTCAAACGGGCAGCACATCACCATCCTGGCTATTGAATCGTCTTGCGACGACACCTCGGCTGCCGTCAGCAGGAACGGGATCATCCTCTCCAATATCATCGCCGGACAAGAAATTCATGCCCGGTACGGAGGGGTTGTTCCTGAGCTGGCCTCCAGGGCCCATCAACAACACATTTTGCCGGTCGTAACTGCCGCACTATCAGAAGCAAAGGTATCGAAATCGGAGCTCAGCGCGGTGGCTTTCACTCGAGGTCCGGGGCTCATCGGGAGCCTGCTGGTGGGTACATCCTTTTCGAAAGGGATGTCACTGGGACTCGGCATCCCGCTCATCGAGGTCAATCACATGCAGGCCCATATCATCGCCAACTTTGCCGTCAGGGAGGATGGTGAATTAAATCCACCGGAATTCCCTTTCCTCTGCCTGACTGTTTCTGGCGGGCACACACAACTTGTTGTAGTACGCTCGTTTCTCGACATGGAGATCATCGGGGAAACCCAGGATGACGCCGCAGGTGAGGCGTTCGACAAAGTTGCCAAGATGATCGGTCTGCCCTACCCCGGTGGCCCTCTGATCGACAAGTGGGCTTCACAAGGTAACCCCGCAGCCTACCGTTTTCCGAAACCCCATGCGCCTGAACTTAATTTCAGCTTCAGCGGGCTCAAAACAGCGGTCTTGTACTTCCTGCAAAAGGAACGTATCAAGTCTCCTGACTTTCCGGGAGAGCGCCTTGCTGACCTCTGCGCCAGCGTGCAAAGTACGATAGTGGATATCCTTCTTGATAAACTCACCCTGGCCGCTGATCGAACAGGGATCCGACGTATCGCACTTGCAGGGGGTGTATCGGCCAACAGCGGATTACGGAACGGCCTTCACCGGATTGCAGTCGAAAAGGGATGGGATGTCTTTATCCCGGCAATGGAATATTGCACCGACAATGCCGGGATGATCGCCATCATCGGACACCACAAGTACCTCGCCGGTGAATTTGCTCCGCTGGACACGGTTCCATTGGCGCGTTACCCTTTCTAGAGGTCGATTGTTTATCCTATCCTTTTTTCACCAATTCTGCACAAAACAAAGTGTCAGCCCCCTCTGAGGAACCTTGTAGATACCCCATGGAAAGCAATTCCATCCCCTCCGAATTGCAAAGCGCATTCACCCGGTCTTCGTTTTCGCAGGCATACACCGAGCAGGTGATGTAAACGAGTCTGCCACCAGCCTTCAATAGCTTCGTCAGGCTTTGAGTGATGGATTTTTGAGTCTCCACATGATGATCCAACTCGTCTTTGGAAAAGTATGTCAGTCGCTCGGGTGTCCTCGACCAGGTTCCCGAACCGCTGCAAGGAACATCTGCGATTATCGCATCGGGAAATTGACCCGGAGGAAATTGCGGATCTCCGCTAAGAAGATCGCAAAGGAAAGACTGAGGGAGTTTCAATCCGTTTCGCCTGAATCTTTCCCGAAGGTTGACCAGGATGGATGGACGGTTGTCGCTCACCGTCAACCGGACATCCGGAAAAGCATCCAAAAGAAGCAGGGCCTTTCCTCCGGAGGCGGCACAGGCGTCGTACCAGTGTTCATTATCACGGACATGCATATACGACAATGTCCTTTGTGAAGACAGGTCCTGGACCTCCGCCCACCCCTTTTCTGCAATCTGCAACTTATCGAGAGGGGATTCAGCAGAAACGGAAAGGGCGTTTGGGGTTTCAGCATTCCATTCATAGGGGATCCCTGCCTCGCGCAGTGCATCTTCGACGTCGGTCCGGTGCACCGATCTGACCCTTAACCATACCCTGGGCTGAACGAATAGCGTATTTAAAAGCGCGCTATAGTCCACAAGATCACTGACCTCGGACCAAAGTGGAAAAGCATCCTCCGGCCTTTTCCCCGTAAGTTGAAAGACGCGTGCCAACTTGGTATCGGGCGAATCTTCGGGATCGAGTTCCGGATCGAAACCATCCTTGTCGCCGTTGATCCTATCGTAAAAAGGATCCCTTTGATCGGTCACTAGATAAAGCGACCATCGCATTCTCCCCATAGAGTCCATTCCATCGAGGAGACGACCACAACGCAACCAGGCAAAGCACAAGCGCCTGATCTGCTTCCTATCGCGGGATCCGCAGCGCCTGTTCTGCTGGAAGTACTTTTTTAAATACAGATGAGAGGGCAAGGAACCATCGTAGCGGTCGAGCAGTTCAAGTGACATGGACAGGTGCGGATGAACAATCTTCATTCCTCCACAACGTTGATCTTTGAACCAATTTGTAAGAGACCGGACATGCCCGTGCTCACAGCTCGATTTTCAGCTGCGACTTGTCCTCGTTTCCGGGAGGCAGGAACAACTCCGGTTGTTTCTTGCGCAACTGGATCACCTCGGCATCGGTGGCCTGTACGACACGCTGGATAGGGAATTTAGTCACCACATTGCCCTGCACTCCCCTACCCTTGATCAGCTGACTTCCGAAATGGATGATCGACTCCAGGTTTCTCATTTTCGGTTTCGGTTTCAGCTTCACAATAACAGTAGGACCATCCTGTGCTCCGCTGATTCCGAGGAATAAAATTTTCGAGCCGGCAGTGCCCTTGGTAAGATCATATGGTTTATCGCGTGTGACGCCACCCACCGTGAAACGCTTCATCATCACTGCGCCTTTGGGTCCGTCCTGATAGATCACGTTATAGACCGTTTGTTCATCCAGGTCTTTTCTGAAGATGGTCACATGAAGGATGTCTTTTCCGACATATCCCTTGTCCTGTATCCTTGTCACCGTGAGTTTGCCGTCGGCAGTGATCGCAATGACATCGTCTATGTCGGAACACTCACTGATAAACTCGTCTTTTTTCAATCCATGCCCAACGAATCCCTCTGCACGGTTGACGTAAAGCTTGGCATTGTTGATCACCACCTTTGATGCGACAATGGCTTCAAACTCGGCGATCTGCGTCTTCCGTTCGCGTCCCTTGCCGTACTTCTTCAGTAAATTCTTGAAGTAATTGACCGCGTAGGTCTTGAGGTTATCCAGGTCGTGTTTGACCGCACCGATCTTTTCCTCCAGCCCTTTGATGTGTTCGTCGGCCTTGAACGCATCGAACTTGGAAATGCGCTTGATCTTGATTTCGGTCAACCTGACGACATCTTCGTCTGTGATCTCACGAAGGAAACGCTTCTTGTACGGCTTCAAGCCCTGATGAATCGTTTCGATGACCGACTCCCACGTGGTACATTCCTCAATATCGCGGTAGATGCGCTTTTCGATGAAGATCTTTTCAAGGGAACTGAAGTGCCAGGCCTCCTCCAACTCGGAAAGTTCAATCTGCAACTCCCTGCGCAGCAGCTCCTGGGTATTCAAGGCGCTCAAACGAAGGATCTCGTTCACGGAGAGGAAAACAGGTCGACCATCGACTATCACACACGAGTTGGGAGAAAGGCTCACTTCACAATCCGTGAAAGCGTAAAGCGCTTCGATGGTCTTGTCCACATCCTCCGATGAATCGGGGTGCAAGTGGATGATGATCTCCACCTTGGCTGCGGTATTGTCCTCCACTTTCTTCACCTTTATCTTCCCCTTGTCGTTCGCTGCAAGAATGGAATCGATGAGTGAGGAAGTCGTCGTTCCGAAAGGGATTTCACGAATGGCGAGCATCTTCTTGCTGACCTTCTCTATGACCGCCCTGACGCGGATCCTGCCTCCACGAAGTCCTTCGTTGTATTTAGAGAAATCGGCCGTGCCACCGGTGTGGAAATCAGGCACCAGGTTGACCTGCTTCCCTCGTATGGCATCGATGGAGGCTTCGATGAGTTCGCAGAAATTGTGTGGAAGGATCTTGCAGGCCAATCCGACAGCAATGCCCTCCACTCCGTGAGCCAGCAGCAAAGGAAACTTCACCGGAAGGGTCACCGGCTCCTTGTTCCTGCCGTCGTAGGAAGCCTGCCAGATGCTGGTCTTCGGGTTGAAAACCACATCCTGTGCGAATTTGCTCAGTCGGGCTTCGATGTAACGCGCTGCAGCGGCACTGTCTCCGGTATAGACGTTGCCCCAGTTCCCCTGGGTATCGACCAACAGGTCCTTCTGCCCCATTTGCACCAGGGCATCACCGATACTCACATC
>JAULUX010000125.1:0-5704 GCA_032111385.1 Bacteroidia bacterium | reverse complement strand
GCGGCTGCGATCTTAACCAGAAACAAACCGGGCATGACCCAGTCGTGGAAATCCTCCACCTGAAATATCCTCCACCTTCGGATCAGGTGAATGGCCAGGGCTATATAGCCTATAGACAGCGCCACTTCCAGCATACCGTTCAAAAATAGCCGGATTTCCATTGGCCTCGTTTCTTACTTTTGCGATGGGGAAAATCACATCGTTTTTCCCTTCGTTTTCACGCCATACCACACACCGCCATGTCAACTGCCACAGAGGAGATCACCAGCATCGAAACCGCTTCAAAGCTAGGCTTGCTGCCTGAGGAATTCGAAAAAATAAAGGGCATTCTCGGCCGCACGCCAAACTTCACCGAACTGAGTATCTATTCAGTGATGTGGTCCGAGCATTGCTCGTACAAGAATTCCATCGTCTGGCTGAAGACCTTGCCAAAGGACGGTCCGCACATGCTGGCTAAAGCCGGCGAGGAAAATGCGGGTTTGGTGGCCATTGGAGACGGTCTTGCCTGTGCATTCAAAATTGAATCCCACAACCACCCTTCGGCCATTGAACCCTACCAGGGAGCAGCCACCGGTGTGGGCGGAATCAACCGCGACATTTTCACCATGGGCGCCCGTCCGATCGCCCAGCTCAATTCCCTCCGTTTCGGCAACCCTAAATTGGAAAAGACGAAATGGTTGATGCGCGGTGTAGTGAAGGGTATCGGCGATTACGGTAACGCCTTTGGAGTGCCGACGGTCGGCGGCGAGGTGTTTTTCGACGACAGTTTCAACGTGAACATCCTGGTGAACGCCATGTCGGTGGGCATCGTAAAGGAAGGCCAAACGGTATCGGCAATCTCGAAAGGCACCGGCAATCCGGTTTATATCGTGGGCTCCTCCACCGGTAAAGATGGAATCCATGGCGCCACATTTGCGTCCGGCGACCTTCACGAAGGTTCTCACGAGGATCTTCCATCGGTACAGGTCGGTGATCCATTCATGGAAAAGCTCCTGCTTGAAGCGACACTCGAAGTGATCAGGACAGGTGCAGTAGTCGGCATGCAAGACATGGGGGCTGCCGGCATCATCTGCTCCACCAGTGAAATGTCGGCCAAGGGCGGCCACGGCATGGAAGTTTGGCTCGATAAGGTTCCCACTCGACAGGCACACATGAAGGGATGGGAAATACTGCTTAGCGAATCGCAGGAACGGATGCTGGTTGTGGTTGAAAAAGGAAAAGAGGAAGAGGTGGAAGCGGTTTTCCGCAAATGGGACCTCAACTGCACGCAAATCGGTGAGGTGACCGATGGCGAACGGCTCCGGTTCCACATCAACGGAGAGCTCATCGCCGACGTACCGGCGCCCTCACTTGTTTTGGGAGGCGGTGCACCGGTGTACCAGAGGGAATACAAAGAGCCGGAGTACATCGCGCTCAACAAGGCTTTCGATCCGGAGAAGATATCCATCCCGGCGGATCTCAAGGCGGTCATGCTTCACCTGGCGGCGCACCCTAACATCGCTTCCAAGCGGTGGGTCTATACCCAATACGACTCCATGGTAGGAACTGTGAACATGAGCACGAATCGTCCAAGTGACGCCTCCGTAGTGGATGTTCGCGGAACCGGCAAGGCCCTTGCGCTCTCTGTCGACTGCAACTCTCGTTATGTTTATGCTGATCCGGAAAAAGGATGTGCCATCGCCGTGGCCGAAGCGGCCCGAAATATCGTCTGTTCCGGTGGTGACCCCTCGGCGGTGACCAATTGCCTGAACTTCGGTAACCCTTACAACCCTGAAGTGTATTGGCAATTCGTGCATGCCATCAAAGGCATGTCGGCAGCGTGCCTGCGTTTTGAAACACCGGTCACGGGAGGAAACGTCAGCTTCTACAATCAATCCAAAAACGAACAGGGAGAGGTGCCCGTCTTCCCTACCCCGACCATAGGCATGGTGGGCATAGTTCATGATAAAAAGAAGATGATGACACTCGACTTCAAGAACGAAGGCGACATCATTTTCCTTATCGGCACGAGCCGTAACGACATCTCTTCGTCTGAGTACCTTTATTCTTACCTGGGAGTAAAGAACAGTCCGGCACCTCACCTCGACTTGGACGAGGAATTCAACGTGCAGCAAGTCGTACGGCAATTGATCATCGAAGGACTTGTGGAAAGCGCTCACGACGTCTCCGACGGCGGACTTTTCATCTGCCTCTTGGAATCCGCTCTTCCACGCGGACTCGGATTCCGCATCGACAGCGACGAGGATTTCCGCAAAGACGCTTTCTTGTTCGGGGAATCACAAAGCCGGGTCGTCGTCAGTGTGCGACCGGAAAAACTGGATGCATTTGTCGAAACACTTGCTGAAACCGACATTGACTTCACCAACCTTGGGGAGGTCGGCGGCAATCTGGTCATGATCGACGAAACAGACTACGGTCAGATAGAAGTGTTCGGCAAACTACATACTGATTCCATCGGCGACATGATGCATGCCGGCTAATTCAGACCGTCAAACTAGTGTTTACTGTTCGGCCGAATAATTCCGTAATAGGCAGCCACCATCACAAGTCCTAGCACGAAAAAAAACGTAGCATAAGGACGAAGCGTGTCGTTGTAGAAAAATTCACCTACCATCCAGACAGAGTTGGCGCAGATCCAACAGACCACCGCCATATTGTGGGCGAGTTCGGCAGTTGAAGTACGCGACAGCCAGGTAATGAACAAAGCGACCGCTATTGTCGGCACAATCATCACCAGTCCCGGGATTTTGTAATCGAGCACCCAACAGGTGTCTTTCAACAGCCATAAGACGATATGGAGGTTTTCGTAGGAACGGATTCGATGACTTATCATACCATGCAAAGGTATTCGGGATATTGAATCCCTTGTACGCCGAACGGAATCAAATTACCATCCGGCTCGAAAAGGAACCGCCCATGGCATTTGCTACTTTTGAACCATGCTGAGGAAAATCCTGAGAATCCTGCTCAAGACTGCGGTCGTTCTTTTTCTTTCATCTATCCTGTTCACGATTCTTTACCGTTTCGTTCCCGTTCCCGTAACGCCCCTGATGGTTATCCGCTACTTCGAACCCGAGGGAGGACGCATCGAAAAAGAGTGGAAGAATCTGGAGGAAATTTCACCCAAACTTCCCTTGGCCGTGGTTGCCGCGGAAGACCAAAAGTTCGAAGAGCATTTCGGCTTCGACCTGGAGGCCATCGAGAAGGCAATGAAATACAACGAGAAGCACAAAGGCAGGAAAATGAAAGGAGCATCCACCATTTCCCAGCAGACCGCTAAAAACGTTTTCCTATGGCCGGGAAGAAGCTGGATCCGCAAAGGGCTTGAAGTCTATTTCACCTTCATGATCGAGTTATTCTGGAGTAAAGAACGCATCATGGAAGTGTATCTGAACGTCATCGAAATGGGGCCGGGTATTTACGGATCGGAGGCAGCCGCACAATACTATTTTGACAAACCGGCCATTAAACTCACCAAGCGGGAATGTGCGAGCATTGCTGCCATCCTGCCCAATCCATTACGTTGGTCAGCCTCTAAGCCTACTCCTTACATCGCCCGTAAACGCGACCGAATCATGCGCTTCATGAACCGGATCGAGATCAAGGAAATCGGGAAGTAAGCCCTAACCGGCAGCATTAAAAACCCATGAGAAATCCCGTTCGAATGAGCGGATTCTCATAGATAGGATAATCGCCTTCGAGGACGTTGTAAAGCAAAGTGATTGAAATCCCCGAATTACGGCCGATTTGCTGGATGTATCCACCGCCCACGAACAAGCTGCTGATGTTCCTCCTTTCCAAAGCCGTGTAAAGCAAATTGGGCACCTCGGTGTTTAGCAATTCATATTCCGAGTAAAGCAGAACACTTTCAACAATCCGGTATTGAGCGAAGAGGCGCCCCCCGTAGCTTTCCGAATCATATTTGTAAGTGGTACGCCTGTCGCTGAAATAAGTGTATGTCGGTCCCACACCGACTCCCATCTTATCGGTAAGACGAACACCAACCAATGGTGAAACGTTGATGTAAGTCAAGCTGCCGAAATTCAATCCCAGGTTACCTCCGAAAAACAAACGATCCTTGAAAGGAACGGACTGAGCCGGAGGAGAGGCTGTAGAGGCGGAGGCGTACGAAGGCCTGTCCTGAGTCCATGCTGTTTCAGTTAAGCTCCAAAGCAGGCAAAGGAGCAGAAGTGTGTGTTTACCCATGATCGTATGCACCCTCAAATGTACTACATTCGACACGTCCATTTTCAAACACATTGTCGATTGCATGGAACAACAAAAGCAGGTACTGATCACAGGTGCATCCTCCGGAATCGGTTTTGAAACGGCCTTGCATTTATCGCGCGATACCGGCTACTCCGTTTTCGCCACCGCACGTAGCGACGACAAACTGCAGCGCCTTCACGAAGTATCGGGAGAAGCGGTCACTGTCGTTCCATTCGATCTGGTTAATGGCGATCCCTTACAATTGAAACAGCAATTGGTTTCAGCCGGACTCCACTCGCTGCACGGACTGGTGCACAATGCCGGATTCCTGGTGAACCGGCCGTTTTCCGACATCAGTTCGGCTGAACTGGAAACCTGTTACCGAACCAACGTGATGGCTCCCTTCCTGCTGACCCAATCTCTCCTTCCGGAGTTGAGGCGGGCAAATGGAGCACATGTGATCCACATCGGATCTGTGGGTGGTGTTCAGGGCAGCGTGAAGTTCCCCGGCCTCAGCGCCTACTCCTCCAGCAAAGGGGCACTATCTGTGTTGACCGAGTGCCTGGCGCTGGAGCTCGAACCGGATAAGATCCGCTTCAACTGTCTTGCTCTTGGAGCGGTACAGACTGAGATGCTCGGCCAGGCCTTTCCCGGTTATGAAGCACCGTTGAAAGCCCACGAAATGGGTGAATTCATTTCCTGGTTCCTGGTCCACGGACATCGTTACTTCAACGGCAAAATTCTTCCTGTCGCTCTCAGCACACCCTGAACAGAATCCCTTCACTTATTCACCTGCCAAGCCATTTCAAGCAACCCATGACACGCCTGTTGCGCCTGATCTTCACCCTCTATTGCATCATTCCTTTCGCTCTTTCTTTCCTGGTTGTCATTCCGCTCTACTTCCTCATTTTCAACCTGTGGTCGAAGGAGAAGGCTCCTCATGCAGCACACCGCCTGTCTCGTGCCTGGGCGAAATTCCTTTACATCGCATTCCTCATCCGGTTCAAGCTGCGTAACCGTGAGCTGATCGATCCAAACGCCCTTTTCATCTTTGCGGGTAATCACCGCTCCTTCCTCGATATTCCGGCCTATGCACTTGCTACGCCACACACCTTCCGGTTTTTAAGTAAAGCGGAACTGGCTAAAATCCCATTGCTGGGCTATGTCATCAAGAACCTGTACATCACCGTCAACAGAAACGACAAGAAAGACCGACACCGCAGCATTGAGAAAATGATGGAGTCCATCCGTTCCGGCATCCCCGTTTTCCTCGCCCCGGAAGGAACCCGAAATACAACCGACCAGCCTCTTCTGGAATTCAAAGACGGAGCTTTCAGACTGGCCATCGCATCCCAACTCCCGTTAGCCATGCTTGTGCTGCACGATGCAGACAAGCTTCTTTCGCCTAAAAGACCGCTCGAAATGCGGCCGGGTGTATTGCATGGGGAATGGCTCAAGCCTTTCGAAACGAAGGGACTGAAGGACGAAGACCTGG
>JAULUX010000124.1:0-9824 GCA_032111385.1 Bacteroidia bacterium | reverse complement strand
GTGTTTTGATTCACATCCCGGCCGACTGAAGTTGGAGATCTCATACCAGGGTAGCCCATGCGTTTCGGCAGACTCCAGCAACCATTCGTACTGTTGCGCTGCAAGGTCTTCATCCGGAGAAGCGACTGTGCCCTTCGCTATGAAATGAGCCAGTGCGGTTCGCGGCTCGACCGTCAACCCATAGCAGCTGAGGTGCGTGATGGGTTGACTGAATGCCAGCCTGACATTCTCCTGCCAGCGCTCCATGGTCAAGCCGGGGAGACCGAAAATCAAGTCGACCGAGACATTGTCGATACCAACTTCGGCAGCATTGGATAAGCAACGTAATGCCTGTTCAGAGGTGTGCGCCCGGTTCATTGAAACGAGGTCCTCGTCAAAGAAAGATTGTATGCCGATGCTTAGCCTGTTGATGCCGGCATCTTTCAGCTGCCTGAGTTTATCGACATCGAGATCATCGGGATTCGCTTCAAGGGTCACCTCGGCATCTGCTGCGATACGGAAAGTTTGATGAAGCACTTCCATCAATGCACTTAGTTCGGTCGATGACAGCAGCGAAGGCGTTCCTCCTCCGAAATACAAAGAACCGGCTTCGATGCCCTGGAATTCGGATTGCCTTGAACGGATCTCCGTTTTCATCGCTTCGAGGACATCCCCACGGAGACGCTGCGAAGTGGAAAAATGGAAATCACAATAATGACAAGCCTTGCGGCAGAATGGAATATGCAGATAGATCCCGGGCATTTCACGCGAAGTTCGGGAAAACACCGCAGCATCGGTGGAGCCGGGAGCTGTTCAACTCACCCTTTCTTCAAAACGATCCGGAACGTAGTGCCTTTGCCCGGTTCGGAACTTTTGACGAAAATCTGCCCACCGTGGTATTCCTCGACGATCCGCTTCGAAAGCGACAAACCCAGGCCCCATCCCCTGCTCTTGCTGGTATATCCTGGTTTGAACACGGTTTTCGTCTTCGACTTCGGTATTCCCTTTCCGGTATCTGTCACATCGATGTAAACAAACTGGTGTTGATCGGTCACACGTACTGTTATACTACCTTCTCCGCTCATGGCATCCATGGCGTTCTTGAAAAGATTTTCGATCACCCATTCGAAAAGAGGAACGTTCAACGGCACCTCGACATCATAATTCTGGAGGTTCTCGAAACCGAAAGCAACCCTGGATGACGAGCGGGTGCGCATGTAGCTCATCGCATTTTCAAGTACCGTGGTGAGGTTCTCCTTCCTCAGCGTGGGAGCGGATCCGATTTTGGAGAAGCGCTCGGTGACCGTATTGAGTCGTGCTACGTCCTTTTCGATTTCATGAATGTTTTCGTCCGGATCCGGACGTGATTTGAGGTACTCGATCCAAGCCATCAGCGATGACAATGGGGTACCGAGCTGATGAGCTGTTTCCTTGGCCATACCGACCCAGACCTGATTCTGCTCGGCCTTGCGCGAAGAAGAGAACGCAATGTAGCTCACGGCGAGGAAAAGTGCGATGACCCCCAGCTGGAAGAACGGATAGTACCGAAGGCGTGTAAGGATGATTGAATCCTTGTAATAGATGAAGTTCCTCTGGTCGGTGGCGAACTCAATCTCAATCGGTGCGTGCTGGGCCATCATCTCCTTCAATTCTTCCGCTACATAGACAGAATCATTGATGCGTAGGGAATCCAGATTGCGCGTGGAGATCACGTTGAGGTTGGCATCCGTGAGGATGACGGGGACTGTTGTATTATCTGTTAAGACCGATAATGCAAAACTGATATCCCCCGGTTCCGCACTGATATCGGAGATCTGCCGCGTAGCCTCGGCCCAAAGTTCCACCTTTTTCTTCTCCTCCACCGAAAGCTCCTCCACCAGACGTTGTGTATAGGTCAACGAACCGATGCCGATCAGCATGGCGGCAACCAACAGGATGAATTTCAGACGTTGCTTTCGGGTGTAGATGTTCACGGTGAGGTCTCGCCTTAAAAATACACTTTAAAGAGGTTCTTATTCCTCATCCGTATCAATTTGCAGCTCCTGCCGGGGTTCAAGCCCTTTCCGCGGCTGCGACAAGGCGCTGTCTTTTTTAAACAAGCCGAATTCCTTTCTCAGTAATTCCTTGACTTCCACCTTCTCCTTCTTGACCTCGTCTTCAATTTTTTTCTCCACTCCCTTTCGATTGTACTTGATGCGGGGGTTGTCCATCGGACCTTTCATCGAAAGCGGCAATTTCATCCTTCCGCGGCCGTCGTCCTCTATAGTACCGAATTCGGTATTCTTATCGCGTACTTTACGTCCAAGAAGCTGGGACAAGGTTAACTCGAGCGTGTAATCCACCTGATTGTCGAAGGTATGTGTTCCGGCTGCCACAAGGTCAAGCACGCTCGACTTGATATCCATTTCCGGAATAAAAATGGTGCGGTTACGTATCTCGATGGTATTCTCCAGCGTAGCGAAGCGGACATGGCTGAGGTCGGCACCCTTCAGGTAGCGGGACAAGGCCAGAAGTGGTTCAAAACGATTCAACTCACCGTTCTCAATCCGCAGCTTACTGCCAACATAAAGATTACGGTAGTTGCAGTCGAGTTCCTTGCTCCATGAAGATGCGAATTCAACATCCGCTGTAAGGTCACCTTTGACGTTCTTGTCCGTCATCACTTCCTGCCCGAAATTGCCCAATTGGTCAAAGAGCTCTGTCACATCTATCCGGCTTACGCTAGCTTCGCACAACACCTTGAGACTATCATCGGAGGAGGCATCCATGCGACCTTGAAGCGTCAGGTCTCCTCCGAAAGCCTTGAATCGGATCTTCTCACCGGAAATGACCTTGTTGTTCAAAGCGATGTTCCCCTTCAGCTGCCAGGCCTGGAACTTCCGGAATGAGAGCATGGCTATCTCCAGTTGCATACGGGCCATGATCCGGTCAGGAAGATCAAAACGGTACGAACCGTCATCGCCCGGTGCTGCTTTTTTATCACGGAATAACTCATTGAGATCGAGATTGCGTGAAGTCAACTTGAGGTCACCGACGACTTTCGCATCATTGGAAAACAGATAGGCGTAAACGTTATCGAGTGTTCCGTCAAGCCGGAAATCACTACCGTCGGCTCGGCAGGAGAAACCCGAAACAAGAATCCTGGACGTGGCAAAATCCAGTCGTCCGGACATGGCATCGTACTGTACAGGACTACCGTGCAGTCGAAACGACCCGTTTTCCAACTCCACACTTCCGGAAGAAACCCAGGAGGGCTTATCATGCACTCGTCCTTTTAAAGCAAGGTCTGCTACGACCTTACCTTCCATGCTCTCGATCGTGTCGGGTTTATAAAAACCACCCAGCACATCCAAACGGATGGAAGCTTTGGCACTAAGCTCAAGTAAGGGATTCCGGAAGTCGGTCAAACGGAAAGCACCGCTGATCCGTTGACCATCCAATAAAGCCTCAAATCCACTCACCTGCAAATCCTCCACCGGATTCTTGGTACTCATCCGGTTAGTGAATGTCCCCTTGAACCTGACCGCCTCAAGGGCATGTGAGCCGTTATTCGGGCGAATCGAAGCATTGTCAGCACCGAAACGGATCGAGAGCCCGATTCCATCGGTTGTATTCCCTTTCAGGCCTAGATCGAAATAGACTTTGCCATCGCATGTGAATTCCTTCCATCGGGAGGACAGACTACCCGGCAAGAGAGCCAAGAGCCCTTTCAAATCAGCTTCATCCGCGGTCAGCTTGAGATCATAACGCACAGGTTCGTCCTCAGCGCCGATCCTGCCCGAGGCGTGCAACACAAGGCCTTCCACATCGAAATCACCTTCACGGATTTCGATCACATCCTTGGCCTTGTCCACCATCATCGCCAGGTTGAGCCCGACGTTTTTATTCGGCATGTAATCGACTCCCTTCAGACGCAAATGCTCCACATGAAATTTTCCATCCGTCCGCAGATCGAATCGTTGTTCATTGAACAAACCACTGGCTTTCATCGATTCAACCTGGACGGATAAATCGATACGGTTGCCTTTGTCGAGGTAGACGAATCGGGTGTTGCTGATCCGAACATCAGACAACTCGAAATTCATGGCCTCACCGGTGCCGGTACTGTCTTCCTTGAACACATCAGTGTTGGACCGCCCATCCCGACCGATATAAACGTTGAAAGCGGCATCTTGGAAATCAATACGCCTGAACCGGATATTCCCACTGAACACGTCGCTCCAACCGAAAACCAGACGAATCCGTGAGGCCCGAAGCAAATCTTCCTTAAATGCATCCACAGGGTTCCCCTTGCACCGTACATCCCTGAACTCAATGCTTGCAGAGGGGAAAGCACTAACCAGGGAAAAATCCATCGCACCCACTTCCACGGGCACCTTCAGATACCGATTGAGCTGTTCGATGGCCAGGCGTTTGACTTCGTCCTGCTTCCACCATGTCAATGCGAACAGGGCAAGCAAGAGCGTTGCCGGTATGGACAGCAGGATAAAAATTCGCTTACGGGTGATCACCATGCAAATGTAATTCCTCGCTTGTAGAACAAGAGCGGACCGATTTTATTGCCGTAGGTCAACAATTCCTTAAAAACTGATAAACTCCACCGGGTTCACCGGACTGCCATTGTACCACAGTTCGAAATGAAGATGAGGGCCCGTCGAATGTTCTCCTGTATTGCCGATGATGGCGACCACCTCTCCGGCTTTGACAAAATCGCCCACCTTCTTCAGCAGGGCGGAATTGTGCTTGTAAAGGGTGAAAATATTGTTGGCATGCTGTATGCCGATGACATACCCGGTTTCGGAGGTGAAATTCGCCATAACCACCGTCCCGTCGAGAGCGGATTTGATCACCTCGTTGGCATTCGAAACGATATCGATCCCGAAATGTTTTTGGGAAGCATCGTACCTGGAGGTAATGGTCCCCTTCAGCGGCGTGAAAAAAGCAGTGCTTCCGATACCAGCCGCGAACGGGCGCGACGAAGCCTCCTCCAATTCAAACCGATCTGCGGCTTCCATCTGCAAACGCAACAATGAATCCTCCACCGAACGCTCTAACCTACGCAGCGTGTCGAGACCCTGACCGTCCATCCTGGCGGGCATTGCCTTGAGTGTATCCTCTTTGCTCTCCAACACATCCAGCAAATTCGACAGGTAGCGCTCCTGGGCCTGCATCTGGTAGTCAAGCGAATCCGCCTTACGAGCCACAGAAAGTACGTTCCTTCGCAAATGCACATCGGTATAACCTGGTATATACTCGCGCAGAGGAGTGAACGCAATCAGGTACAGGGTCACTACGATCAGGCTGATGACAAATGTCCCACCGAAAACGAGGATGTTCATCGGCGTAAGTCGCAACGAGAATTTCTCCTCGAGTGTCTGGTCATTCATGACCACAAGGCGGAATTTGTTCCTCAGCTTGCGGACAATACCTGACTTTTTTCTCTTCTGCAAGGCCATGCCCGACAAATATCGGAAATGGCTGTGAAGGAGGGCAGGACAGGGTTCGGCGTCCATTGCCTATCTTTGCCTTGGCAATACTAAACCCCGTTCACATCCGTTGTACCCGGATAGCCTTGACGAACCCCGTGAAACTTCTTCGCATCTCCTTTCTCATCCTACTCATCGTACTGGGCAACTGGTCGTGCAGTGTGCGCAAGAACAACATTCTAAGCCGTAATTACCACGGTACGACAACCCATTACAACTTCTACTTCAACGCCAGGGAGCGTACCAAGCAGGCCGCACTCACCCTGGCTGAAATGCACGAGGACAAATACGACCGCCTGCTGACAGTCTTCCAGATCGGCGACCTGAACAAAGCCAAATCCGTCTTCGGCGACCTGGACGAAGCCATCAAGAAGGCTTCCATTGCGATCAGCAGACACACCATGATGGTCAAGGGCAAAAAGGACCGTGAAGTGAAGGAGCGTAACCGCTGGATTCCGGAATGCTATCTGGTCATCGGACAAGCCCAATACTACAAACACGATTTCTGGACTGCCATTGAAACATTCCAGTACATGAGTTCGGAGTACAAAAATGACCCGATACGGACGGAAGCCCTCATCTGGTTAACGCGATCGTACCTCGAACTAGGGAAGACTACGGATGCGGAATATCTGCTGGATTACCTGAAAGCCGACAAGAAATTCTCGGCTCAATACAAAGGGCACTACAATGCCGTATTGGCTCATTACCACCTCCTCAAGAAAGACCTTCCCCGTGCAGCGGAGGCCTTGAAAATGGCAGCCGCCAATACGAAGAAAAAAAGCCAGAGGGCGAGGTATTACTTCATTCTGGGTCAGATTCAGCAGCGCGCCGACTCCATTCAGCAAGCCTTCGTCGCCTACCAAAACGTACTCCGCTCCAATCCCTCCTACGAAATGGCATTCAACGCCAGGATCAACAGGGCACGTTGTTATGATGCCACGGGAGAAAACGCAGACATTGTCAAGAAGGAATTGCTGAAGATGCTGAAGGACGAAAAAAACGAAGAATTCCGTGATCAGATATTCTATGCTCTCGCGGGGGTTTCCAAGCAAGAGAAGAACGAGCCGTTGTCCATCGACTACCTCAACAAATCCATACAGGCTTCCACCACCAACACCAACCAGAAAGCCCTAAGCTATCTGGAACTGGGCAATATTTTTCTCGACCGACCCGAGTACATCCCTGCTGCTGCCTATTACGACAGTGCGTTGACCAACCTGGGTAACGATCACCCCGAATACTACGACATCCAATCGAAACGGAACAGCTTGGAACGCCTGGTGTCCAACCTGAAAATCATCGTCAAGGAAGATAGCCTGCAGCAATTGGCTTCGATGTCTTCGGAGGAGCGTAGAGCGATGGTTGAAAAGCTAGTGTCTCAAGAAGATGCGGAAAGGGAAAAGCTGAAGAAGGAAAAAGAAGCACAACAACGCATTGAAGAGCAGCAGATCCAAGAGGAAAAGCAGCTCATGTCAGAACCGCGCCAGCTCAATCAGCCTACCATGGCTGCGCAGGGGGCATGGTATTTTTACAACCAATCCGCCATCAGCTTCGGTTACAACGAATTCCTGAAGCGCTGGGGAAGTCGCAAACTGGAAGACAACTGGCGACGCAGCGACAAGGAAATGAGCATGGACGGTGGTGAGCCCATCGCCGAAGATACGGCCACTGCGGGTAAAGGCACCCCGCAGGATTCCATTGCGAATCTCGACTCGAAAGGAAGAGCTGAAGCCTATCTTGCACAGGTTTACTCAACCCCGCAGCAATTGGCAGAGTCCAATGGTAAGATCGCAGAGGCTTATTACAATTGCGGTATCATTTACAAGGAGCAGCTTGCCAATTACAAGGAAAGCATCAAAAGTTTCGAGAAACTCGATGAGCGCTATCCTGAAAACAAATACAAGCAACCCTCCTATTACAATCTCTACCGTATTCACAACCAGCTTGGAGACTCCGTCAAAGCGAATTATTACAAGAATTTCATCCTGACAAACTACCCCGAATCGGACTATGCAAGGCTAATCCTTAACCCGAACTTTTTTCGGGACATGCAGCGCAAATCAGAGGTACTGGATGTCTTCTACGAGAATACCTACAAGGCCTACCTCAATCGTCAGTATGCACAGGTGATTGAAAGGAAGCAATATGCCGATGAGACTTTCACCCCAACCAACAAGCTCGCGCCCAAGTTCGCACTGCTGAAGGCCATGGCTGTCGGTAAGACAAGACCGATGGATGATTTTAAATTCGAATTGGAAGATGTCATCCGCCGATACCCGAAAGACTCCGTCAGCACCAGGGCGCGGGAGATACTGGATTACATCTCCGGTAAGAATGTAAAATCCACCAACCTGGATACGGTGGCAGTTGACACCACCAACCTGAAGGACCCTTTTGCAAAATCCGCCAAGTTCATTTTCGACCAGAAAAGTCTGCATTTCTTCGTAGTCCTTTATCCCAAAGGCGTACTCCAGTCCAGCGAGCTGATCCGAAAAATAGAAGCCTTCAACAGCCTCGATTTCCCGGAGTGGAACCTATCGGTGCAAAACGGAAACCTGGACCTCACGCTTCAGTACATCGCCATCATGTCATTCACCACGAAAGATGAGGCCATGACTTACTACGAAACCATCCTCCCGGAGAACAACCTTCTGACTGTTTACGACCCCGAACAGGTCCGTTATTTCGTCATTTCTCAAGACAACCTTTCCGAACTCACCCGGACGCGCGACCTGAAGGCCTACACTACATTCTTCCAGGACAAATACCTGCAGTAGCGTCCTTATGAGCAATGCCTTTTCGGGACGTGCAATCCCGTTCCTTGTTCAAGGGTCACGGTTATGGCTGAAAACACCTTTGCTCAGCGGTATTGCAGCCATCTCTTTCAGCATATGGGGCTGTCCGGGTTTCCTCAGGGGTCAGCCGGAATTGACAGGTTGGGCTGCTTTGGTCGCATTGGTCGTAAACGTCCTGAACATGCGTATTATCCCCGGGATTATCCCCGCATTCTTCAACGAGGACAAATGGAGAATCCACAAAGAGTTGATTTATAACACTTACATTGTTTTGTCCTGTTTCATCTTAACCGGATTCAGTCCCTTGATCTCAGGAAAATCATTCCCAATCACTGATCAATGGTATAATGCAGTGATTCCGGGCGCATGGGGACTCACGGTATGCATGACCATACTTTACCAAGTCATCAGCTTCAGGAAGAAAAACCTTCATGCGCAGCGCATCCAATCCGGCATAAGGAAACGAAACCGACTCGCCGGCGATAAGGACCGCGAATTCTCGCTACAGGTGAACATCCAAGGCAAAGAAACATCCGCCTCGGCCTACGACATCATCTATTTGCAGCATGCAGGCCAACAAACCATCATTGGATTCCGCAAAAACACAGGGGAGGTCATGGAAGGCGTTTGCTCCCGCAATTTCAAAGCAGTTCGTGAATCCGTACGGAAACTATCGAATTTTTACCGCTGCCACCGCGATTGGGTGGTGAATACAGACAAAGTAACGGGGGTAATTGCGGACGCGACCGGATTCCTGCTTCAAACGGAAATGGAAGGGATATTGATTCCGGTTTCTTCCAGCCTTAATGATGACCTGGACGACCGTTTGATGAAGTAACAAGACAGAATTGCCTCATTTCATCTCCTGTTCAATCAGGTAATCATACAAATGCTGCGTGACCGGTACATCTTTGTTCCTAAAGTAGAAAACGCCGCCCCAATCGTACTTCACCTCCCGGAATTCGAGCACCTGTTGACCTTTGATGATCCGCGTGATGGTGATGACCCTGTTGGTCTCGTGGACTGTTTCAACATTCTTGTATGGCAATACCCGCTCCACAGGTGCAGCTACCGGTCGGATGTCCTTGCTGCCCGCCCTGCTGATTGCTCCAACGGGAGCGTCGATATCGTTTTCAGACTTCAACTCATCGGGCGCATCCCCATCACTTTGGGGATGGATATTTCGGATTGCAGGTCGACTGTCGAACGGGTAATCCCCACCGGAAGCATTGAATGTTTTGAATGCATTTGAAGAACCTGAATTGCTCTCCAAAGGCATCAAATCGCCTATTTTGGTCTTTCCGGCCCGCACCTTTTGAGGCTGATTGTCGAGACCCGAGGTCGCCACGTTAGAAGGGAGACCTCGTTCTTCCATCGCTTTGAAATTGAGTTCCTCCTCGGCACGTTTGATTTCTGACAGCACTGCTTTCGTGTAGTCGGTATCGTAACCGACGTCGTCGATATCGGGCAGGTAGCGGATCAAGGCCACGGGCTGGTTGAAAATGACGATGTTGACCCCGGCATATTGCTTGAACAACCGAACACCTATCTTATAAGGTTC
>JAULUX010000123.1:0-3242 GCA_032111385.1 Bacteroidia bacterium | reverse complement strand
CCGAAATGCATAGAAACGCGCTATGCCAATAACCTGAAGGACGAACACGAACTGCAGAGCTACTTCATCCGGCGGATCGAAAAATTCCTGAACAGCAAGGGGCGACAGATCATCGGATGGGATGAGATCCTTGAAGGAGGACTTGCTCCGAATGCCACGGTGATGAGTTGGCGTGGTACAGAAGGAGGCATCGCCGCTGCACGTGAGAAGCATGATGTGGTCATGACCCCCGGATCACATTGCTATTTCGACCACTATCAGGGTGAACGTGGCTCCGAGCCGTTAGCCATTGGAGGCTATACGCCCCTGGAAAAGGTATATGCTTACCGCCCGATACCCTCGGAGCTCAAACCGGAGGAGCACCGCTATATTTTGGGAGCTCAGGCGAACGTATGGACCGAGTACATGCCCGATAGCGCACAGGTGGAGTATATGCTCCTTCCCAGGTTGTGTGCTTTGTCTGAAGTGCTCTGGACCGATACATTGCGTCACGATGAACAGGAGTTCTACGACCGGGTGCTGCGTCACCAACGTCTCCTCGACCGTTGGAAAGTGAATTATTCCACCACATGGATGGCTCCGACACTACGGGTAGAGCCCGGACCCGAGGTGCCTTCGCTCCGTCTTGGTCTTGAATCCAAATTTCCGCAAACAATCGAATGGGCGTGGTCTACACCGGAAACCAAAGTGAGGCTCATGCCTTATGAGGAGCCGTTCGTTGCGACTTCGTCGGGGACCCTCATGGTCCGAAGCACTGCAGGGAATGTGGTGAAACAACTTTCTTTCCCTTTCGAATTCTCCAATTCCACCGGTGCCGGTGTCGAACTATCGGTGCCGGGTGACCGCAATTACAACAATCCGGCTTTCACGCTTTGCGATGGTCAAACCGGTTCTTATCCTTGGTCGGGGAAGCAATGGGTGGGATGGATCGGTAAGAATGCCGAAGTCAACATCGATCTGGGTGGTGAAAAAGAAGTGGACAGTGTTGTGGTGACTGTCCTGCACGACCCGGTCAGCTGGATCCATGCTCCGGGTTCGATTGTCATCAATGTCGGCACTACAACAGTAGCTTCCGGTGTAACCGGCCGTGAAACCGGTCTGATGCGCATTGTCCTTCCGGTTAAGATCAAGACGAGAAATCTTCAGGTTGGATTCCTTAGCCTCGGCAAGAATCCCGAAGGCAGTGCCGGTGCCGGTGAAGACGGTTGGATGTTCGTATCGGAAATCCAGGTGTATTGATAACATAGAATCGGGCTGTGATTTTGAATACGAGCGTTTTTTTCCGGTTGGTCTTGTTGCAGTTTATCCTACTGCCGGGATTGTCATGTGCTCAAACGATTGAGCTGGTTAATTGGAGTTTTCATCGGGCAGGCGAGGAGAAAGTACGAAAGGCGGTCGTGCCCGGTTGTGTGCACCTCGACCTGATAAGGGAGGGGATCATCCCCGATCCGTTCCTCAACGACAATGAATCCAGGGTTCAGTGGGTAGGGGAGAGTGACTGGGTTTATTCGACCCGATTCGATTGTGCGGATGAAGTGCTCAGGAACAAATCCCTTCTGCTTGTTTTCGAAGGGCTCGACACTTACGCAGAGGTGCGGTTGAACGATTCACTCATCCTTCTTGCCGATAACATGTTTCGAACGTGGAAAGTCCCGGTGCAGGGCTTGCTGAAAACCAAAAACACGCTGAGTGTAATGTTCAAGGCGCCCGAACGTATTGCGAAGGAAGCTGCTTCAAAGCTGTCCTATACGCTGCCGGAAGGATCGAGGTCATTCACTCGCAAAGCCCAGTACCATTACGGCTGGGACTGGGGTCCCCGGCTGATCACCTGTGGCATCTGGAAACCGGTGCGTATTGAGGCAAATTCGCCTCCAAGGCTTGTTTCCATGCGAATCCGTACGGTCAATGTCAGTGAAGACAGTATTGCAGCCGAAGCCATTGTTCGCATACGCGCTACCGATAGTACGTCGGTGAACATCACTCTTCGTCGGTCGGCCTCAATCGGAGATGTCCTTGCCTCTCAAGCAGTGGCTTTGAAAGTCGGGGAATACGACTACTCCGTGCCTTTCAGCATGAAAGATGTGCCGCTCTGGAACCCCATCGGTCGAGGAGAGCAGCACCTCGAAAAGTTCACCTGCAACCTGTCAGGTCTGATCGGGCATAGCGTTTCCTGCACCTCAGGATTTCGCAAAGCAGAGTTGATCCGGGAAAAAGACAGCATCGGGACCTCCTTCGGGTTCAGTGTCAATGGTCGTCCGGTTTTCGCCAGGGGAGCGAATATCATCCCGCCCGATGTTTTTCTTTCGCGTGTCCCCGATAGCTTGTACGAGCGCCTGGTCATCCGCGCCAAAGAGGCGAATATGAATATGCTGCGGGTGTGGGGTGGAGGCGTTTATCTTCCGGACGCATTCTACGATGCATGCGACCGGCATGGAATTATGGTCTGGCAGGACTTCATGTCGGCCTGCAGCATGGTCCCGGGCGATAAGCGGTTCCAGGAGAATTTCAGACAAGAAGCCATTCAACAGGTCGAGCGCTTGGCCTCTCATCCTTGCATCGTACTCTGGTGCGGCAACAACGAGAATGACGAAGGCTGGCACAACTGGGGCTGGCAGAAGCAACTCAAATACGCACCTGCTGACTCGGCCAAAATATGGAACGACTATCAAACGCTCTTTCATCAGATCATCCCCAATGTGATCGACTCGCTCGATCCAGGTAGGCGCTATTGGCCGTCATCCCCCTCCAAAGGATGGGGCCGCAAGGAGAGCCTCACGCAAGGCGATTGTCATTACTGGGGTGTATGGTGGGGAATGGAGCCTTTCGAGGCCTATCGTACAAAGACCGGACGCTTTATGAGTGAGTACGGTTTTCAATCCATGCCGGATGCAGCGTTGTGGAAGGGGGTGATCGACACCTTGTCGCTCACGGCTTCGGGGTTCCGAAATCACCAAAAACACCCCCGAGGATTTCAAACCATCGATCAGTATCTACAGCGTTATTTCGGAACAACATCATCGTTCGCTGACTACGCTTACCTCAGTCAGTTGCAACAGGCTTACGGGAT
Source organism: Bacteroidia bacterium (assembly GCA_032111385.1). Taxonomy (GTDB): domain Bacteria; phylum Bacteroidota; class Bacteroidia; order AKYH767-A; family OLB10; genus JAJTFW01. Next base: position 175 of record JAULUX010000123.1, on the reverse strand, counting down.
GAAAATCGCTTTTGAGGCTCACCGTGCGGCTTATCCCCTTTGCAGAGGTACACTGTTCTGGCAGCTGAACGACTGCTGGCCATCGGTATCCTGGAGTGCATTGGACAATACCCTGGGGAAAAAACTGGTTTACCATACAGCCGGTGAACTGTTCGCTCCTTTGTTCATCGGCATA
>JAULUX010000122.1:0-3264 GCA_032111385.1 Bacteroidia bacterium | reverse complement strand
GTGACGTTCAACGTCCTGACGGTCGTTTTTTCGCTGTTTTCCCTGACGATGATTGTGCCTTTCCTGAACGTATTGTTCAGCCAGGAACGCGATTACACCTTCATGCCCTGGGCGTTTTCGGTCAAGGTGCTGCTCAACAATTTCAATTACTTCCTCAGCGGATTCATCGTTGAGCATGGACAGTTAGAAGCGCTTAGTCTGATCAGCGGATTGGTCGTGGTCTTGTTCCTCTTCAAAAACCTTACGCGCTACCTGGCGATGTATTACCTGGCACCCATCCGGAACGGGGTGGTGCACGATATCCGCCGCGACGTGTACGCTAAGATCCTTTCCCTGCCGATCGGCTACTTCAGCGAGGAACGCAAAGGGGATATCATGGCCCGGGTGACCTCTGATGTGCAGGAGGTGGAATGGAGCATCATGACCTCCCTCGAGGCTGCATTCCGCGAGCCGCTGAACATCCTCATCTTCCTGGTGACCATGTTTACGATGAGTCCACAGCTAACACTTTTCGTGCTGGTGCTGCTGCCCATCGCCGGACTCATCATCGGACGTATCGGAAAGAGCTTGCGTAAGAAGTCGGCGCAAGCCCAGGCAAAAACCGGCGAGCTGATCAGCAATCTCGAGGAAACCCTGGGCGGATTACGGATCATCCACGGTTTCACCGCCGAAGACCGCGCCAGGCAGCGGTTCGGGGGAATCAACCGGCAGTTGTACCGAATTGCAAACAAGATCGGTCGCCGCCGTGACCTTTCCTCACCGCTGAGCGAATTTTTGGGAGCCTTGGTGCTCACCATCGTGATGTACTTTGGCGGACGACTGGTGCTGGGACCGGAGTCGAACCTTCAACCCTCGGAGTTCATCGCCTTCATCGCCATCTTCTCCCAGCTCATTCCTCCCTCTAAAGCCCTGACGACCGCCTGGTACAACATCCAGAAAGGACTCGCTTCCGCCGAGCGCATCTACCAAATCCTGGATGCACCCGTAGCTGTAAAAGATCCGGAACAGCCCGTTTCATTGGCGCAGTTCGTTAAGGGTATCCGTTACAATGGGGTGTCGTTCCGCTACCGCAAAGGCGATGAGGGTCACGTATTGAAAAACATCAACCTGGATATCCCACTTGGGAAGACCATCGCCCTGGTAGGCTCCTCGGGTTCCGGAAAAACCACCTTGGCCGACCTTCTGCCACGCTACTACGATCCGGACGAGGGGCAGATCCTCATTGATGGACACGACCTGCGTGAACATCGAATACGCGATTTGCGCAAGCTCATCGGTGTGGTGACCCAGGAATCCATCCTGTTCAATGAAACAGTGTACAACAACATCGCCTTCGGCGTGGAGGACACTACGGAGGAGCAGGTGATCGCCGCAGCCAAAGTGGCCCATGCCCACGACTTCATCATGGCCATGCCCGACGGGTACCAGACCAATATTGGTGACCGTGGAAGCAAACTCAGCGGAGGACAGCGTCAGCGTTTAAGCATCGCCCGTGCCGTACTGAAGAATCCCCCGATCCTGATCCTGGACGAGGCCACCTCGGCCCTCGATACGGAGTCGGAACGTCTGGTACAGGACGCCTTGACGCACCTGATGCAAAACCGGACGACCCTGGTGATCGCCCACCGGCTGTCCACCATCGTACACGCCGATCAGATCATTGTCCTGCAAAAAGGAGAAATCGCTGAACAGGGCACACACACCGAATTGCTGGAAAAGAACGGGGTGTACCGACGCCTGTACGATCTGCAGGCTTTCCAGTAAGAGCCCGGCTCAAATGCTACCTTTGCAGGGCTGAAATCCGGCTCTTTCTTCAACCTCTATATGCGCTCCCTCGTCACTGCCGCCCTTCCTTATGCCAACGGCCCTTTGCACATCGGCCACATCGCAGGTTGTTACCTGCCGGCCGACATTTTTGTGCGCTACCAGCGGTTAATGGGCCGCGATGTGAAGTTTATCTGCGGTTCCGACGAGCATGGGGTGCCCATCACCCTGCGTGCGAGGAAAGAAGGGGTGACACCGCAAGAGGTGGTCGATAAATACCACGCCATGATGCGCGATAGCTTCAAGGAATTCGGCATCACTTTCGACATCTATCACCGCACGTCCGACCCTGTTCATCACGAAACGGCTTCGGATTTTTTCAAGACCCTCTACGACAAGGGTATCTTCAAAGAGGAGGAAAGCGAACAGTATTTCGACGAAGAAGCGCAATTGTTTCTCGCAGATCGTTACATCACCGGCACCTGTCCCAAGTGCGGCAATGCAGGTGCTTATGGCGACCAGTGTGAGAAGTGCGGTACTTCACTTAGTCCACGGGAGCTGTTGAATCCGGTTTCGCAATTGAGCGGTAAGCCGCCCGTGTTACGGAAAACTAAACATTGGTATTTGCCACTTGATACCATGCAGCAGGAATGGCTGCAGGAGTGGATCATGTCGAAGGAGGACAGCTGGAAGAAGAACGTGTTCGGGCAATGCAAGAGCTGGCTTGATCAGGGACTGCAGCCTCGTGCCGTCACCCGCGACCTCGACTGGGGCGTGCCGGTGCCCATTCCCGGCAACCACGGGAAAGTGCTTTACGTGTGGTTCGATGCACCCATAGGGTACATCTCGGCTACGCGTGCACTCACTCCGCACTGGGAGCAATATTGGAAATCGCCTGATACGAAGCTGATCCATTTCATTGGCAAGGACAATATTGTCTTCCACTGCATCATCTTCCCAGCGATGCTGAAGGCGCACGGCGAGTATGTACTTCCGGAGAACGTGCCGGCCAATGAATTCCTCAATCTCGAAGGGGACAAGATCTCCACTTCACGCAACTGGGCCGTGTGGCTGCATGAGTACCTGGCGGATTTTCCCGGAAAACAGGATGTACTGCGTTATGCGCTCTGCGCCTCTGCACCCGAGACCAAGGACAACGATTTCACCTGGAAGGATTTTCAGGACAGGAATAACAACGAGCTGGTGGCTATTTTGGGCAACTTCGTGAACCGTACGCTGGTTCTTTGTGACAAGTATTACGGAGGAAAAGTTCCCCAACGCGGAGAATTGCTCGAAGCGGAGAAAATCTGCCTGCAAGCTGTGGCCGAAGCACCTGCTTTGGTGCGTGAAAGCCTGGAGAAGTACCGTTTCCGTGAAGCGCTATCCCATCTGATGGACCTGGCCCGTGCCGGCAATAAGTACCTGGCCGACACCGAACCCTGGAAGCACCAGAAGACGAATCCGGATTATGTGCAAACGGTGCTCAGCGTAGCGCTTGAA